>JAYUSC010000300.1:0-1744 GCA_043755885.1 Pseudanabaena sp.
CGCCATGGCATCGCCCCGCTCTAGCCATGCGATCGGCTCATTTGTATTTAGGGTTATCGCCTGATTGCAAGCTTCAACAGCCTCTTTGTATTTGCGAGATTTGACCAAAGAACTACAAAGCGAAGCCCAATAGTCAAAATCCTGTAACTTTTCTTGAGCGATCGCCGTCGGTGCGATCGATAAGTTTAGCAGCAAGATCATGAGCAACCAAAACCGCTTGCCTTGTTTGACTGACTGAAAGAAAGAATGCAAATTCATTGGAAATCCCAATTTCTCAACCACAGGTTTAGAAAAAATCTGATGACAACTTTTCCTATCCAGATTAATTTATCATTATATTTTTATGGATGCTATTAATCAATCGGTTTTAGGACAGGAGAGTTATGGCTAAGGTTTTATTTTCGGGATTTTTGGCTGCGATCGCGATCGCCCTACCCTTATTAGCTTGGGCTGATCCTAGTAGCGATCGCATCCAAGCCGCTAATCGTCAACGCCTGATCGAAACCAATCGCTGTGGTGGCTGTAATTTACAGAATACGGACTTAAATGGGCTGAAACTCATTGGCGCAGATTTAAATAAAGCTAATCTCCAAGGCGCAAACCTGCGGAGTGTCGATCTGCGGGGCGCAAATTTGCAAGGAACAATTCTTACCTATGCTGATCTTAGTTATGCCGATCTACGGCTTGCTAATTTTGGTCAAGCTAATTTGACGGGTGCAAATCTGAGCAATACGCATTTACTTGAGGCTTCTTTTCGGCAGAGCAATCTCCAAGAGGCGAATCTAACTGACAGTTATGCTGATGGCAGTGTCGATGTGTTTACGTCTGTGCGCCAATTTGTCGATCTTGAAGGTGCAAATTTACTTAGAGCCAATCTGACTAACGCCAAGCTCGGTTTTGCCAAGCTCGAAGGGGCGAATCTCAGCGAAGTAAATCTAGTTGATGCATACCTCGAAAACGCCTTGTTAATCAATACAAATTTAACAAAAGTGAAGTTTTGTAACACGACCCTGCAAGATGGGTCAGTAAATAATCAAAATTGTCGTTAATTTTTTTTGATTGTGCGAGAATATGCAATATCAAATACATGCTGTGTCTCAGTAAGTAAATTTAGGGGTTAGTGATATGTCGCGTACTTTCGATAATGAAAAAAAGCCTTCTCAATCTACGTTTTCATTCAAACCCACAGCTTCATTTTTACAAACTAGAGGCTTCGCACCAATTCAGACGGATTTGGATGAAGATGCCACACCTCGACCATCTGGATATACTGAGAATTTTCTAGAAAAAATAATAAATCAGCGCAGCACTCAATCCCCTGATACGCCAATACAAGCAAAACCAATGAACCGCTTGCAGACGCTTCAAGCTAAACGGATGTCGATGATCCAAGCCAAGCTGAGTATTGGTGAGCCAAACGATAAGTATGAGCAGGAAGCAGATGCAACAGCGTCTAAAGTTGTTCAGCAGATAAATTCGCCAACTCAGGATAAATCTGTCCAAAAACAAGAATCTATGGAAGAAGAGGAAGAATTGCAAATGAAACCAATCTCTTCTATCCAACGAGAAGAGTCGATGGAAGAAGAGGAAGAATTGCAAATGAAGTCTTTAGTGCAGAAACGTGAAAATCTTGGTGGGGGAGAAGCATCAACTGATTTAGAATCATCTATTCAAAGTGCGCGGGGTAGCGGTCAGTCTCTAGATACGGGTCTGCAAGAAAAGATGGGTCAAGCGATGGGGGCAG
>JAYUSC010000301.1:0-4052 GCA_043755885.1 Pseudanabaena sp.
TTCGCCGCGCTACAGACAATTGGTTTTTCTAGGGGCGATCGCATGTTAAAAATTAAGAAATTTACAGATTGTTAAGCCATTTTGATTATTAAAATGAACTGAACTCAAGAAAATAAAAATTTCTTGAGTTCAAAATCCGAAATTGCAGTGCTAGGTAGGAATTATGTTTAAAACTGTTTTATTTCCTTTAAACAGAAGTCAAGAAACCCGCCAAGCTGGAGCCGTAGCGATCGATCTGATTCAAAAATATCAAGCGCAGCTATATGTATTGTCGGTTACTGAGCCTGATGCTACTGATAGCGATCGCAATTTATCCCAAGAATTGATTAAAGAAATCGAGGCTTACTTTGCGGAGGTAGGTATTGCGGTTAAGACCAAAATGGCTGAGGGTAAGGCTGCTTTTGTGATTTGTGATTTTGCTGATGAAATTAATGCGGACTTAATTGTGATGGGTTCGCGGGGGATGAGTCTGACTGATGAACATCCTGACGGTAGCAGTGTCAGCCAAAAAGTGATTAATCTTTCGCCATGTCCTGTGTTGGTCGTACCGTAAAATCAAGGGAATTACTCCACCCTAACCCTCCCCTTGTAAAGGGGAGGGAACAAAATTTCATGTTTTCCCCCTTTGCAAGGGGGAATTAAAGGGGGTAAAAGCAGAGATTTATGCTAGATAGAAAACTTCTTCAACACGCTCTAAAGACGATTGAGGGAGATCTCTTAGTTTTTTTAGCGCCAGAAATAAATTCATGAACTGCCCCTATGTTTTTTTAGCGGCTCAGAATTTGGTGGATGGCTAAAGATGTCCATTCAAGATCAGCTTCGGTGTTGGACTTGCCAAGGGTGAGGCGGATACTGTTTCTGGCTTCTGTGGGCGAATATCCCATTTCTAAGAGGATCGAACTTGGCTCGATCGCACCGCTACTACATGCCGAGCCAGAGCTGATCGCGATCCCCGCGCAATTCATTTCGCGCACAAGATGGCGACCATCAATATGTTGATGGTAAAAGCTGAGATGGTGCGGTAACCTGTCGCGTCCCATCATCCCTGTGGGAATCAGATCGGGAATATCTGCAAGTAAGGTATACAGCCGATCGCGTAATTTGATTAGCCTTGCCGATTCAGCGATTAATTCCTGTTCGGCAAGCTCGGCGGCTAAACCGAAACCTGCGATCGCAGCGACAGCTTGAGTACCTGAACGGTAACCGCGTTCTTGTCCGCCGCCTTGCATTAAGGGGATTAGCGATCGCAGCTTTGTGGTCAGTGGATTAATATACAGCGCCCCGATTCCTTGTGTTCCATAAAACTTATGCGCTGAAAGTGACAACAGATCAATCGGTAAAGCTTGCAAATCTATAGACATCTTGCCGATCGCTTGGACAGCATCGGTGTGAAATAACACGTCGGCATTACGACAAATTTGGCCTAGTTTATCAATTGGCTGAATCGTGCCGACTTCATTTTGGGCGGTAATAATCGATACGAGGACGGTGTTAGGACATAATGATTTTAAGAGATCCTTGGGGTCAACAAGTCCTTGACGATTAACAGGTAAACGCGTAATTTCCCAGCCATGCTGCTCTAGATAATTGGCTGGCAAGCGCACTGCTGAATGCTCCACCGAGGAAATAATCATGTGCTGTGGTGTGCGGTATTGCCGCGCAATTCCCATCAGCGCCATATTGTCTGACTCAGTGCCGCCCGATGTGAAAATAATCCCTTCAGGATCAGCATTAATCAAACTGGCGACTTGCAATCGCGATCGCTCGATGATCATGGTTGAGCGTTCGCCCCACCAATGCAGACTAGAGGGATTTCCCCATTGCGATCGCAACACGTCCGCCATCAAGTCGATGACTTCTGGTCTTGTGGGGGTGGTCGCACCATGATCTAGGTATATTTGCATCAAACAATTTTAACTTAAGCGCTCAAAAAAAGAGAAGGCGCTTTGCGCCTTCTCTTTTTTTGTAATTTGTTGAGAGTGTGGCTTTGCCACACTCTCAACAAATTACTGCGCCGTAAGCGAAAATAACTTAAAAGCATTATTGGTAGTTTCTAAAGCTAGCGTTGCTAGCTCTACATCCCGCAGCTTCGCCACGCTCTCAGCGACATGCAGCACATAGGCGGGTTCGTTGCGCTTGCCACGCTTTGGTATTGGGGCGAGAAATGGACAATCTGTCTCGACTAAGATGCGATCGCTAGGCACAATTTGGGCTGACTCATGCAAATCGTGAGCATTCTTGAACGTAACCACACCACTAAAGCTGATATACATTCCCAAATCCACAAACCATTGGGTTTCTTCAGGATTACCAGCCCAGCAATGCATCACGCCACGCACTGGTTCTTGAGGCGATTCTGCATTGATCTCTTGTAAGACTTGACGAGTAGCATCTGATGCTTCGCGAGCGTGAATAATCACGGGCAGATTTAGCGATCGCGCAATTCTTAGTTGCGATTTAAATGCTTCAATTTGGTCGGCTTGACGATCAGATTTGAAAAAATCTAAACCCGTTTCGCCGATCGCCACCACACGGGGATCGCTAATGGCTAAAGACTTAATGCGATCGCCAATTTCAGGATTCCAACCCGTCGCATTCAAATTTTTGTCTAGGGGATGTAACCCCACTGCAAAACTTACCTCAGGAAACTGATCTGCGATCGCTTGAATTTGGGTGAATTCATCGGGACTCACACAAGAATGTACTAACCGCGTCACACCATTACTCAACCAGCGATCCCGAACCGCCTCAAGATCAGATTGGAAATCCTTGAAATTGATATGTACATGTGTATCTACTAGTTGCATAGAAAGAAAACCTAGAAATCAGAGCCATATCGAAAACTAGAACCTATAAAAACAGCGAGAAAATCAAACACGCCCCCACCAAGCAGTATTAATCTTCTCGCTCAAACTGGCTGATCAAATCATTTGGATAGTCGAGATCTAAAACTGATCGCCTCAAATTTTATTTTTGACTATTAACTTTAAATCTTGACCTGATTCAGCAGAGATTTAATATGTATATTTACTTACTCAGCTTTGTCTTCCGATTGCTCACTATTCAACTGGATCAGATGAATGTGCTTGTATCCAAGCTTAATTTCAAACTCGTCACCTTCATGCAAACCCATTGATCTGGTATAGGTAGAACCAATCACGATTTGCCCATTTTTATGAACGCTAACTCGAAATGTAGGTTCGCGACCGCGTCCATCTTTATTCTGTTCAGGATTAATTGCAAATCCTCTAGCAGCAAGCACTGCTTCATAAAACTCTGTCAAATTAACGCGATCTACCCCGTCCTTTCCACGAGTGAAATACCCACATTTTTTAGCTTGCTCACGTTTAGGCAAGTTATTTAGCTCTTTTGCCTTTTGAAGAAGCGCCTTTCCTGTTAAAGGAGAAATTACAGTGTCTGTCATAGGATTATCAAAAATTTCAAGATTTCAAAATTGAAATTTTCTCCCTAAAAATAGGAGAAAAATTTGCAAACTCTGGGATTTTAATCCATATAGAATCGCCTTCTTATTCTCGTACATTTTTAAACATCTTGGACAAAATATTCGATAAAGTTTTCAATTATTCTTAGAATCCTCTAGGGAATTTCAAAAATACACCTAATAAATCCATGACATCTTAGGCAATATATGGAAACACGAAAGAAATACTTCTAGGATTTGACTTCTCAACAAGTCTGAATATTTCAATAAGAACTCAGATCCCCACTTTTAGATTAACTGTTACTTCAACCTGACTAAACATTATTTTGTTCAATCTTAGATAGGGTCGTATTTTGAAATAAACAATCAAAGACTACTTTTAAACGTCATCCCAATTAAAAATCATACTAATTAAAGCTATATTTCTTCCCCCATAAGTGGGAAGAAATAATTAAATGTAGGATGCGTTAGTGAAACGTAACGCATCAATTAGTTGTCAATGATGGGTTACGCTATCGCTAACCCATCCTACGTTTAATTCCAACAACTTACTTATAAGTAGCTAGGTGCAATTAAATATAAAACCCAAAAATGTGGCGGCGGGCGTAGC
>JAYUSC010000302.1:0-4051 GCA_043755885.1 Pseudanabaena sp.
TTCATCGCCAATCTGATCAGGGACTGCTTTAGCTAAATCCTTAACCCTAACTCACGTTAAATTAAAACCCCAATAGCAAAGGCGGCGAGTAGTGCCGCCTTTGCTATTAGGGTTTTAATTAAATTCTCTAGGATTTTCTTCGTCGCGGACATGAAAGCGAAATCTTGCTTGCTGAATACAGGGGCGCATCTGCTCGTATAACTCTCTGACGTTAATTGGTAGACGGTTTAAGAGCAACTTTGGGGCGGAAATATCACGGGTTAACAAAAGCATATTTCCAGTACCCATAATGCGCTGGTTGAAGGGCATTTCCAACTGGATATCATCAACTTGATAAATTTCTAGAGTTTCAATATCTTTTGAGAAAACCCCTCTTTCTATAACAATTCGTTGTGAAGTAATCAGATATTTTGTATTGATCGACTGTAACCAAAACCAGATCGCACCGATACCTAGGGTAAAAATTGCAATCAGCAATCTTGTTACACTACCAATAACCGCAGGATTACCTTTAAAGAGAATTCGCTCATCAGGCAGAGGTACTTTCGTCATAAAAAAATTTGCCAGCTAACTGCTAATTAATTGATAGTTATACGACATTTTACAGTGCCTTAAGCTTTATCAAACCCAAAAGTAAAGGCGACGCTTAGCGTCGCCTTCAAAAAAGCCAAAAACTAAAAGCTAAAAGCTATCTGTTTTTCTGCGCCCATACACGAATAGGCATACCCCAGACATAGATAAAGCCTTCAGCAGCCTTATGATCGAACTTGTCAGCACTGGTGTAGGTTGCCAAGTCTTCATCGTACAGTGAGTTCACTGACTGACGACCGACGATGATGGCGTTGCCTTTATGGAACTTGACCCGAACAATACCTGATACTTGCTCTTGGCTGCTGTCGATGAAAGCATCGAGGGCAGTCTTGAGCGGGCTATACCAAAGTCCGTTATAAATCATTTTGCCGTAAGTTTCTTCGACACCGCGCTTGTAATGGGCGAGGTCAGAGGGCAAAGCGAGGCTTTCAAGATCGCGGTGAGCATGGATCAATACCAACATCGCAGGAGCTTCGTAGATTTCGCGAGACTTGATGCCGACTAAGCGGTTTTCCACCATGTCGATGCGACCATAGCCGTTGTTACCTGCGATCGCATTAAGCACAGTGATCAATTCCACAGGATCAAGGGCTTTACCGTCAATAGAAACGGGAATACCTTTCTCGAAGCCGATTTCTGTATAGGTTGGCTCGTCAGGAGTATTGGCGATCGCCTTGGTCATCGCATAAATTTCTTCGGGCGGCTCATTCCAAGCATTTTCGAGTGGTCCTGCTTCGATGCTGCGACCGAGCAAATTGCGATCGATGCTAAATGGCGAAGACTTCTTCACGGGTGAAGCAATGCCAAACTTTTCACCATAGGCGATCGTTTCTTCGCGGCTCATGCCCCACTCACGGGCTGGAGCTAAGACTTTAATATCTGGATTCAGCGCTGCGATCGACACGTCAAATCTTACTTGGTCATTGCCTTTGCCCGTGCATCCATGAGCAACAGCATCAGCACCATATTCTTCGGCAGCTTCCACCAAAATCTTGGCGATCAGAGGACGTGCTAGGGCCGTGGTTAAAGGATAACGATTTTCATAAAGCGCATTGGCTTTAATCGCTGGAAACGCATAGTCTGTAACAAATTCTTTGGTCACATCTCTAACTAGAGAGATGGATGCTCCTGAATCTAGAGCCTTTTGCTTGATCGGATCTAACTCATCGCCTTGTCCTAGATCTGCTGCAAGGGTAATGACTTCTTCAACGCCCCATTCTTGCATGAGATAAGGAATGCAAACAGATGTATCAACGCCGCCTGAATATGCAAGTACGACTTTTTTCGCCCGACCCATGAATCTCTCCTGAACCCATTGCTAAACCTAAAAAAGTAGCCCGGGTACTACGCCTATCTCAAGCATCCCTTAGTGCTGCTGTCTTCCGACCCTGACACGATTCGGGCGTTGCGATCGCATAGATCCGAGCCATTAACAACATTAGCACTAAGCGGGAAATTTACATCACATAGTTAAATAAATTGTTGGCAAATCCACACATAACGTTCGTGCGATCGCTCAAAAAACAAAAAAGCGGCGCGATGCGCCGCCTTTTTGTTTCATGTGAAAAGGTTTCGTTTAGATTGTTCTAGCCGATGCCATAACTCTTCGATTTGTAAATACGCTTCTTGAGACGAAATTTTGCCACCAGTCTCTAGACTACAAAGGATACTGACGCGGTGGGAAAATTCTTGCAAATTAGCATTAAACATCAAGTTTTCTGGCGTAAATGTGCCGTAGTAACGAGATTGGGGAAACAGACATTTAGTGGTGGCGGACATAATTTTCCCTCTGTAGATTACAACTGAGAGTGACTCTAGATAGTCTTAAGATCCTGAAAGGCTATGTGTTGCAGATATGCAGAATACATTACCTTCGTGAGAGATATATTTTGATGACTATGGGTATCAGTAATTACACATAATTAACTTTATTAACCAAATCTTAACCTAAATTTAACCTGTTATGACTCCATACTTTGTGATAAGTTTCGTGAATATTTGTGATCTAGATCGCAGTCGAGCCAGTTTTGCAGCGCTTGATCGAAGACTATTGTAGGTATAAGAAATCGCAGTCAATTAGCAAGGCGAAGTAATGCCCATCTTGACTCTAAGGCAAAATATGTTTCTCTTCAAGCCAGCGATCGCCCTTATGAATCGACTGAAATATCCTCAGAAGTTTTTGCTGATCAGTTTTCTGTTCATCTTGCCCCTAGCATTAGTGATTAGCCTATTGCTGACCGAACTAAATAGTCGGATCGAGTTTACTCAAAAAGAGCTATATGGGACGACTTATCTTTATTCCTTAAATCAGCTATGGCAACATATTCCTCGTCGTCAATTGATCTTGCAGCGTCAGTTTTATCAAAATGCTCAGAGTACTGGACGATCTCCAGAGACTCAATCACCAGCATTACTAGGTTCGCAAGCAAAGATTGATCAGGGGTTTACAGCGATCACCAAGACTGATCTCCAATTGGGAAACATATTGCAAACTGGAGATAAACTAAGTAATCTCCAAATTTCTTGGCAAGGTTTACGAGATGGACAAGAGTTTGCAGAATTTCGCAATCACGATTTACTGATTGACCAACTTGATCGCTTACGGATGCAGGTAGTTGATGCGTCAAATTTAATTCTCGATCCAGATTTGGATACTTACTATCTAATGGATGCGATCGCCTTAAAGCTACCAGAGATGCAAAAACTCCTGCATAAACTTATGCAGACAGAAGCAGAAATTATTTTTAAGAAAGAAATCACTAACGAAAAAAAAGCACTCCTAATCTCTTTAATAAATTCATTGAATGTCTACAACACTCAGCTAACGAAGAATTTAGAAAGAGCTTTCAAGAACAACCCGAAGGAAAATCTACGTAATTCTTTAAATATTCCACTCCGCAACTTTGTGGTTCAAGTCAGCGAAATTAATGGCTATACGAACCAATTAGTTGATCGAGAAAAGTCTTCTTTGACAAATAGTTTTTATCAAAATGAGATGGAAAGTACTCTGGAAGATAGCTTTACGCTTTGGAAGCAAGCTATTGATCTCCTTGATGAACTTTTAGTTTATCGAATTCGTGGTTTTGAGCAACGCAAAGAACTTGTGAGTCTTGTTGTGACCATCGTATTGATCGTGATCATCTATTTATTTATTGGTTTCTATCTATCGGTAATGCGAACTGTAGCTCAGTTAGACAAAGCATCTAAACAGATGACCTTGGGTGGAGCTACATCAATTCATCTCGATAGTCGTGATGAATTGTCAATGGTGGTGAGATCATTTAATAATGTGGCGATCGCACTGAGGGAGTCGGAAGAAAAATATCGGAGCATCTTTGAGAATTCTGTGGATGGAATTTTTCAACTGTGCGTTCGCTCATTTCAAATAGGTAAGGGGAATAAAAGTCAGGAGTGGTAAATAACCAGAGCAATTATAGCAGCCTGTCAGGATGTGTCAGTG
>JAYUSC010000303.1:0-1742 GCA_043755885.1 Pseudanabaena sp.
AGTCGAAATTTTTGAGGTGATCTATGACGAGTAGGTAGGCATAATTAAATATAAAACCCAAAGAAGCTGATTCGCCCGCTTTGCTGGCGAATCAGCTTCTTTGGGTTTTATATTTAATTATGCCTACCTACTCGTCATAGATCACCTCAAAAATTTCGACTAAATTCTTTTTCCCTTTGACAGGCAAAGTTCCAAACTCTCTAAATTCAAAATTTGACTGTGTTGCCTCGTAGACACTGCGCGTCACCAATATCTGTCCACCCTTTGCCAATCCCTGCAACCTTGCCGCAATATTCATCTCATCACCGATCGCAGTGTAGTCCATATGCTGCGGCGAGCCAATATTACCGACAATCACATCCCCAGAACTGATGCCAATCCCTGTAATGAAGTTCTCCCGAATCCAGTCAATCGGTAAATTTTTGATCCGCTTTTGCATATTGATGGCTGCCGCGATCGCCCAATACTCTCGATCTGCGATCGCAGAAGGAGCGCCAAACATCGCCACAATCATATCGCCGACAAATTTATTCACCGTTCCCTGATGATTAAAAATCACATCGACCATCTGCGTGAAATATTCATTTAGATAAGCGACAAGTTGCTCTGGCTCTAATTCTTCGCACTTAGTCGTAAAGTTACGAATATCAGAAAATAACATGGCAATTCTCCGCTTACTGGTAGTTAGTGATACTTCCTCTTTCTCATTAATTACCGCTTCAGCCACCTGCGGCGAGAGATAGCGTTCTAAATTGTTTTTGATTCTCTCTTCCCGTAATTTACTCTTATGAAGAATCGCATTCTCGATCGCTCCAGAAGCTTGGGTAACGATTGCTGTAAATAGCTTCAGGTCTTGAGATGTATAGCTAACAGGCTGAGAATTACTAATATTAACTACACCGATCACGCGATCTTTAGTCAGAATTGGCGCACAAATGATTGCATAGCAGTCATTTTCGTTGACAATATAGCGAGAGTCTTGGGTTGCATCATTGACTAATTCCGCTATACCTGTGGTAAATACATGACCCGCAATTCCCACATTTGCAGGGACTTGTAAACTATGAATATGTTCGGCAGTGCCTTTAGCTGAAACGATTTCCAGACAATTAGTTTGAGGATTATGTAGCATCACGGATGCGCTAGTAGATGAGATTAACCGAGTAGCTTCTTCCAGCACTACAGTGCCAATCGCCTTCACATCTAAACAGTTCGACATCCTACTTGCGATCCTATAAAGAAGGCTAATCTCGCGATATTTAACCAAAGAATCAGCCGTTAAAGTTTTCTGCTCAAATTCACGTTTGGCTAAATAGCTTAAAAAGTTAGCAACTTGCTCAACTTGTTCGTTACCGATTACCCATCCTAATATTCGATCTTCAAGCATTACAGGGGTTTTATGTAATTCTGCTTTGACAGATAGGTTCTTATTGCTTGCTGAAATGTTCTCAGTAAAAATAGTTACTGTATCCATTCCCAAATCTGCAACCAAAACTTCTCCTTCTTGATCTTGAATTACAATCGGCGAACTAAGTTTTGTAACTAATCCTCTCAACAAGGATAATATTTCTCTCTTGAGCAGAATCTTTTTGAGACTAATCGATTGCATAAGTTAAGGATTATGTTAGTGCTATTTAGGATGAGCGGTGTCTACACTGCTCATCCTAAATATGATAACTACTAATAGAGTAGAAACAAACGCCATAATGCTTAGCAAAAACCCCAAAGAGTAGATGGCGACG
>JAYUSC010000304.1:0-9734 GCA_043755885.1 Pseudanabaena sp.
GCGGGCGAAGCCCGCCGAACCAATTTTGGGTTTTATATGCACAGGTTATTTAATTCTCATTCCTTAGGGATTTTGACAGTAAAAAACATTTCTCAAATGGTTGCTAAGAAGCACTTAGGTGGTGAGAGAGCTTTAATCTCTCATAGATACTTTGACTGGTACTAGCCTTTTCACCTTTGCCCAGCTAAACTCATGTAGAAGTACATAGGAGCAAGGGATTAGGAATAGGGTCAAGATTGTGGCAAGGGCTAAGCCAGAAAAAGTGACAATCCCCAGTGGTTGTAAAAATTCGCCGCCATCGCCACCTCCTAGAGCCAGTGGGAAAGCCCCAACTACAGTCGTAATCGTGGTCATCAGAATTGGGCGTAAACGAATTGGGGCTGCTTGCAAGATTGCAGAAATGCGATCGCATTTCTGCTCCTCTCGTAATTGGTTAGCAAATTCCACCATCACGATCGCATTATTGACGACAATCCCGACCAACAAAATTACGCCGATGACCACAATCACGTTAATCGAGCTATTGGTCACATATAGCCCCAAAATGCCGCCAGCCAAAGCAAGAGGAACTGTCAGCATAATCACCAAGGGATCGATCAGTGAGTTGTACTGGACTGCCATCACCACAAATACTAAGAAAGAGGCAAGTGCGCCTAATACAACAAAGGCTTTGGATAGATTGTCATTAGCTTCTTTGGCGGTGCTAGGTAAAACCGTCACACCATCAGGCAAATCGATCGCCGCAATTATTTCATCTGTCTGTTTAAGTGCATTGCTAAGACTTGCGCCACGATCTAAACTCCCAAGGATTAAGAAAACTTGACGCTGATTAATGCGTTGAATTTCGCCTGGGGCGAGTCCTTCGCGGATCGTGGAAACATCAGCAAGGCGGACAGGGCGGTTATTGCTCACAAACAGCGGTACTTGTTGCAATTGCGAGGCATTTTGTCGCGCCTCAGCATCTAGTTGGACGCGCACATTCACAAGGCGATCGCCTCTTTGTAATTGCGTAGGCACTGAGCCAGTAATTGCAGTTTGCAGAGTGGAGCCAACCGATTGCGTAGATAGTCCTAATGCTTGCAAACGTTCCCAATCAGGAAAAATTTGGACTTCAGGTTGACGCGCATCGTTATCAGGGCGGAAGTTTGCGCCTTTAACATTTTTTTCTAAAGCACTGAGAATTTCTGCGCCAGTCTGGGCTAAAAGCTCTGGATTACTACCTTGTAAAATTATGTCAATATCGGTTCGCGGGACAGGGGAATTATTGACAATAATGCCGCGTACTTGCCCTGGGTTAACCCGAATTCTTACGCCTGCTAGATTGAGTTTATTGATTTCACGATTGACGCGACTGATAAAACTCGTGAGATCAGCATTGGGTTTGAGCGTGATGGTGCTACCAGCGCGTAAGGGATTAGAAGTAACGTTATTCCCAAAAGAACCGCCCCCAATGGTCGTAAACGCATAGGCAGTCTCAGGCTGCTTAACCAGAATGTCGTCTACGATCTGCATCACTTTGCGGTTGGCGGCAAGGGTAGTTCCTGCTGGAAATTGAGCATTTAAGCTCACATCCCCTGTTTTGACCTGTGGAATGATCTCTTGAGGAAGCTGTCTCCCCATCAAGAATCCACCACCGCCGAGTATCACAAATACGGCAATCACCACCAAGAGGCGATAGTGCATAATTTTTGCTAAGAATCCTGCATAACCTAAGGTTGCGGCGGCAAATCGCTGCTGAAAGCCTCGCATAAACCAAGTTTCACTCAAACGACTTGACCAAGGAATAGATAACAAACGTGAGGCAAGCATCGGCACGACGGTGATGGCGATCGCGATCGCAGCAATATTCCCAAAACTAATTGTGAGAATCAGTTGATTGAATAGTAGCGATAGAAATCCACCTAATAATAAAAATGGAAAAATTACGACAAGGTTGGTACTGGTGGAGGCAACCAGAGCTGATTCTATTTCGGAACTACTTGCCTGTGATTGGGCGATCGCATCTTGAACTCCATGACTTTTACGCATTCTTTCAAGCCCATTAATGATGTTGTCTAGCATCACGATCGAGCAGTCTACAACACCGCCAATACCTAAAGCCAAACCACCTAAGCTAAATAGATTAAGTGAGAAGCCAAAAACACCCATCGCAATAATTGAGGCAAGGGTCGCAAGGGGAATTGCAAGAGTAATAATCAGAGTCTGGCGGATCGAACCAAGAAATAATAATACCGCCGCTCCTGCTAAGATCGCGCCCATCAGCCCTGAGGTTGCCACGTTGGCAATCGAGGCTCGAATTAACCTTGATTCATCTAGAGTGGCAGTCACGATCGCATCACTAGGAATAGCCCTACTCTCTTGGAGCGTCGCAATCTTCGCGATTACCCGATCAACGACTTCAATCGTATTCGCGTCAGGCTGTTTCGTGACTAATAGTCTCACCGCAGCTTGTCCATTCAGAGAAGTAAAAACCCGTTGCTCCTCCGTGCCGTCGATAATGTTTGCAAAGTCACGCAGATAAACTTTTTGGGACTGAGCCGCAGCAGTATTGCTACGCACATTAAAAGACAAGCCTGCTAATTCTTGAGCATTTTTAAACTTGCCGATCGCACGGGTCAGCGGTTCGACCGAGCCATTTCGCAAACGTCCACCTGATATATCCAGATTGCGATCGCGTAGGGCTTTTAAAACATCATCAATATTCACCCCGACTGCTTGCAATCGGTTGAGATCGAGATTAACCTGCACCTCTTCTTTAACACCACCCACAACATCAATCCCTGCGACACCTGGCACGATCGCTAACTCTCGTCCCAACTCCTCATCAGCAAATAAACGTAGCTCGGCAAGTGAAAGAGAAGGCGAAGTCAGCGCAAACTCATAGATTGGAAATTGAGATGGATCAAATTTAAAAATTCGTGCATCTTCGATATTGTCTGGTAATTGACTACGACCACGGTTAAAGCTGGCGACAGTATCGTTGAGAGCTTGATTGACATCACTACCTGCCTGAAAGAACAAATCTACTCGCACCTGTCCTTCACGAGTACGCGAAAAAAGTTGATTTACACCTTCAGTCAATGCGAGAGCTTCTTCTAGCGGTTTAGTTACTTCTGTAATCGCCACTTCTGGTGTAATCCCAGGGATACTAACCTGTACACCAATGCGTGGATAGACAATCGATGGCAGTAAGTCCACCTGCAAACGACTGATATAAAATGCTCCCATTACGAAAATGGCGATCGTCAACATCAATGTCCCAATGTGACGACGAATTGCGATCGCACTAATACTAAATCCTGTCGGTTTTGGGCTTTGGGAGTTTTGGGGACTCATAGTTAACTCTGGGCTTTCTATAGGTTAATTGAATTAATTAGATTTTTCAGATAGCACGCTAACTCTTACAGGATCACCATCCTGCAATTTACCACCGCTTCTAACCACCACGCGATCGCCTTCTTTTAAACCAGAGAGAATCACGACCTTACCATCACGGCGATCGCCAAGAGTAACTTTACGTGCCGACACTTTCGGCTCTTTCTGATCACCCGTAATCACAAAAACCGTGCCAGTTTGGGGCTTACCTTTTTCACCAGTATTAGGACTAGACTTTACGTCTATTTTTGGCTGCGCTGGCGTATTTGGATTTGCCTCTTTAGTCGCTTGAGTCGGTCGTCCCGATGCAGCTAGAGCCGTTTCGGCAATCACGATTTGGCGCTCCTGTCGCCCTGAGAAACTTACTCTCGCTAATTGCCCACTGCCAAGCTTATTATCACGATTGGGAACTACTACTTCTACAGGAATCAGCCGCGCCACAGGATCAGCCACAGGCGAAATACGTTTTACTATTCCCGTAAATTTTTGATTTGAGAAACTGTCAAAACGCACATTAACCGATTGATTTAAACGAATTTTACTGATTTCTAGTTCCGAAATCAGCACTATTACCTTGACTTGACTAAAATCACCTAATTTTAAAACATCATTCCCCGCAAATAAAAGATTGCCAGTCTCACTAACTCGCTCTAGGACAACGCCACTAATCGGTGCAGTAATCGTGGTGTAGGATTGACGCTCCTGTTCCCTTAATCTAATCGCTTCTTGAGCCAATACCTTTTGAGAACTTGCACCCACAGTTTGTTCCTGCAAATTCACTTGCTGCTCGGCAGATCGCAATGATTGTTCCGCTGATCGCGCACGAGTGAGTGCCGTCTCCGCAGTTTGCGAAGATACAGCTCCATCTTTAGCTAATCGGGTGAAGCGATTCGCGTCAGCCTGTGCTTGTTGATATTCCACTTTAGCCCGCTCAACTTGAGCGCGAGCATTACCCACGGCTGCATTTGCTTGTGAGACTTCGGCTTCCCTTGCCGCAACTTCTGCGTCCGCCTGTAGCACAGTTGCTGATAGAACTGCATCATCCAATTGGGCGATCGCTTGTCCTGCTTCGACGCGATCGCCAACATCCACATTCAGATCTAGCAGACGACCTTCTAGGCGAGATTTTACTGATACTTCTCTGATTGGTGCTGTCGTGCCAGTATATTCTGTCGAACCTTGCAGAGTATCAAACTTCGCGATCGCAACATCTACAGCTATAGACTGTTTTTGGCTCTGTGTCTGCGCTTGGGTTGCATCCTTGACTGTGCCGCAGCCAGCAGTTACCACTGATAAGCTTGCGATCGCCACTAACATCCAAATAGCTTTCATAGGTGTGATGGCAAGTGTTGAGTTTTATAAAGTTATTCTAGGCGATGTTACTCTGTTTTTGAGTGATATTCTCGCGATAAATCTTTGTTCTCTAATTTCAATCAGTTTAAGCTCTGTGATTTCTCCCAATATTTTTGCGATCATCTTCTCTATTGCGATCAGTGCGATCGCAGTCGGAATTTTATGCTATCCATTTTTTGTGAAGTTGCAACGCGATCGCCTCATGGCTCAGCAATTCCCCAAGTCATGGCTAAGCATTATCGTCAGCAATCTATCTGTTTATGGTGATCTCACTGCGGAGCAGCAACAAGAATTGCAAGGTTATGTGCAAATATTTCTGAAGGAGAAACAATTTATTGGCTGTTTAGGATTGCAAATTACCGAAGAGATCAAAGTCACGATCGCAGCGATCGCTTGTTTGTTGTTATTTTGCGATCGCAAGACTTACTTCCCAAATCTGCGATCGATTTTAGTCTATCCCCATGCCTATATCGTCAACGAGATGGTGATGAACAGCTATGTAGTGGAAGAGCGGCGGGTAGCCAGATTAGGAGAGTCATGGACAAGAGATCAATTAGTTCTTTCTTGGGAACAGGTGCAGCAGGATATTCGCAATTGGCAAGATGGACATAATGTGGTGCTACATGAGTTCGCACATCAACTCGATCAAGAAGATGGACAAGCGGAAGGTGTACCAATTTTGCCAAGGGCGATCGATTATGCGGCATGGTCAAAGGTAATGACAGTTGAGTATTTGCAACTTTGCGATCGCGTGGAATCTGGGAAAAAGACCGTACTAAATAGTTATGGAGCGACCAATCCTGCGGAGTTTTTTGCAGTTGCCACGGAGACATTTTTTGAGAAGCCAAAACAGTTAAACCAAAAGCATCAAGATCTCTACGAACTCCTACAAAGGTACTATCGCCTTGATCCTAGACAATGGCAAAATTAATTGCAAGCCCAAACCCGTAAAGTTGCGCTCCGCAGGGGCGCAACTTTACGGGTTTGGGTAATTTATCACGCGCCTATACAAATCTCGCAAACAGATTTCTAGTTGCATTGAGGCAAGTTTAATCACAGCATCTTCTCCTTTATGGGTTATCAATACCCATTTATCCATCGACTCCTTGATATATTGATCAACTTCATAGCTATTTTGATAAACCAAAATATATTCCCGAAAGCTAGGAATAGAGCGATATTGACGGAATTTACTATTATGATCATATGCTTGGGTAGAACTAGATAAAATTTCGACAATCAAGCATGGATTAGTAACTTCCATCTGTTTTTGGTCGACAAAAACTGGCTCACCTGCCACCACCATCACATCAGGATAGGTATAACGATTATATTCGGGCAACCATAGCCTCATATCACTCATAAATATCTCATACATTTGATCGTCAATCACTAGAGGTAATAGCCGACAAAAATTTAGAGCAATTTTATTGTGATTTGCGGAAGCACCTGCCATCGGGATAATTTCTCCGTTAATAAATTCACTCTTAAATTCTGCTTTTTCTTCTAAAATTAAATATTCTGATGCGGTATATCGTTTAGTAGTTGCTAAAACCATTTGCGATCGCCTCCTAAAAATTGACCATGAGATGATTATAGCTAATCAATTTAGCCTAAATTGCAAGAATATTGCTAAGATTATTGAGGCGAATACAGCCTTTATCGTGATTTTTAGCAAATCCAACAGCATTAACTAGATTGGCTCTACCAAATTCTCGAATCAAAGTGGTTTTTTTAGTCGTAGCCACGATCGCATCGGTCGTAGCAATTACGGCGATGTATCTAGACCACGATAAACTGGTTTATGTCAGTCTTGGCGTGATCTTTTCCATCATTTTGCCAATACTCGTACCGTCATTTTTAACTGCGATCGCAAATTCCCCTCTTGGCAAACATTGGGATATCAGCCTATCGAGCATTTTAGCGGGTATTGCTGTATTCATCACCGTCCATGTCACTCAGCTTGATCTTGCCTTTGCTCGATGGTTTGACAGCCTGAAATGGGAGGCTTTAGGCGCAGTTGGACAGATTCTAATTGCAATTTTGGCGGTGTGGGTAGCATGGCGACAAAATCAAATTTCGGAGACTTTGACAGGGCAACAAAACGTTATTACACAACAGCAAACCATTGATTCTTATTTTCAAGGGATTTCTGACTTAGTTCTCGATCCGCAAGGACAATTGGAAGACTGGCCGCTAGAAAGAGCGATCGCGCAAGCCCGAACCGCAGCATTACTCGGTGGTTGTGATGCTGATGGACGTGCCAAAATTATTCGATTTCTATCCAGTGCCAATCTTTTAACGCCACTGAAACGCGATGGATTGCTCGGTCGCCCGATCCTTGATGGAACTGGTGGCTATGTTGTTGATTTGGCTAATGGAGTGCGGGTGGTGAATTTGGGAATGATGTTAGCAAATCGCGAGATTGGTAATACGGATTTGCGAAATGCAGATTTCAGCGGCGCGAACTTAATTAAGGCAAATTTTGTTAATTGCGATCTCACAGGCGCTAATCTTGTTGGTGCAATCTTGGCTAAGGCAAATTTTCGCGGCACAGATCTTAGTCGAGTGAAGCTGTTTTATGGCAAGCTAGAAACTGCTTCTCCTCGCGATCGCCAAAATCCCCCTAATTTCGAGACAGGCGAATATACGGGCGCAGTGGTGGAAGATGCTGACTTTAGCAAAGCCTTCGATCTATCTGAAGAAACGCGCCAATATCTTTGTGCATGGGTTGGCAAAAAATCTCGCAAAACTATTACTGGAGGCTGTGAAGATGTACCAAATCGATTGGGGCGCTAAAAGTTGCAAGGCTTCACCAAAATTGAAAAAGCATAATTTGGCGATCGCAACTTTTTTCAGCTTCCAGATTTCGGCAATGACCATACTGCCAATGCTCAGTTTCGCTGAAACTAAGCCGACACCATATTTACCAGAAGATCCAGCCGAAGAAGTTCTACGTGCAGAAATCTATACCGATGCGCGATCGCCGATCGATGGCAAACAGCTCACGGCTGCCGAATATACGGAACTCATGGAAAAATTGCGGTCGCTAGACAGTATCCCGCCCGAAGATTTTGTTTCTCCAAAAGTGCGCGAAGTTATTGGTCTATTGAAACTGCGTAAGTTTTTAAAACAGTTTATTCCATTTATTCCATAACTCAAGGATGGGCGGCGCGATGCGCCGCCCATCCTTATTACACAAAAATACTATCTATAAAAAATGGCAATTATTATCGCGGGTGAACGGAGTGGGGTCGGCAAAACCACAGTAACTTTGGCAATATTAGCCGCCATGAAAGCGCGATCGCAATCTGCTAATTTTTCTGCTAAGTCGCCAGTGCAATCTTTTAAAGTGGGACCAGATTACATCGATCCCATGTTCCATTCCTACATCACAGGACTACCCTGTCGCAATCTCGATCCTGTGCTTACTTCCGAATCTTATGTTAAGTCATGTTTTGCGAAACATAGTCAGAATGCTGAATACGCTCTGATCGAAGGAGTGATGGGGCTATTCGATGGCGCGACTGGCAAAGATGATACGGCTAGCACGGCTCACGTTGCGCGATTGTTAAATATTCCCGTGGTCTTGATTCTCAATTGTGCTAGCACTTCTCGATCGATTGCGGCGATCGCTCATGGATATCGCACCTTTGATCCGCGTATTCAGATTGCGGGAGTTGTGCTAAATCGCGTTGGTAGCGATCGCCATTTAGAATTATTGACTCAAGCTTTAGAACCATTAAATTTACCAATCTTAGGAGTTCTGCGCCGCCAAGATAATATCGCCATTCCCGATCGCCATTTAGGACTAGTCCCCACTGCGGAAATGTCTGATCTTGATGGAATTATTCAGCGCTTGGCACACCTAGGCAAGACTTGCTTTGATTGGGAGAAATTATGGCAATTAATGGGAAGCCCTCACCCCCCAGCCCCCTCTCCCTTGGGGAGAGGGGGAGAAGAAATATTGCTCCCCTCTCCCTTAGGGAGAGGGGCTGGGGGTGAGGGCAGTATCCGCATTGCGATCGCCCAAGATCGCGCCTTTAGTTTTTACTATGCCGATAATCTCGATCTATTTCGAGAAATGGGCGCAGAATTAATTCCTTGGAGTCCCATTAGCGATCGCACTTTACCCGAAAATATCCAAGGCTTATATTTTGGCGGCGGGTTTCCTGAAGTATTTGCCAATGAATTAGCCGAGAATAAAACTGCGAGAGAATCGGTTCACAATGCGATCGCATCAGGAATTCCCACCTATGCTGAATGTGGTGGCTTAATGTATCTCTGCGATCGCATTGTGGACTTTGAGGATCAATCTTTTCCGATGGTAAATATTTTCCCGACGGCTGCAAAGATGGGTAAGCGCCTCACCCTCGGATATCGTCAGGCGATCGCTTTGCAAGATAGTCCGCTCATCAAAAAAGGCGATCGGCTTTGGGGACATGAATTTCATCGCTCATCTTTAACCGAAACCTGCGATCGCCCTTTATATTCTTTGCAAGGCTATGACTCGCATTTGTTATATCCCGACGAAGGATGGCAACGTTATCAAGTTCATGCCGCTTATACTCATTTGCACTTTGGAGCGCAAACACATCTGTTAGATAGTTTTTTAGCCAGATGTCGCTATTCCTATTAGGTTCTATGGCTTATTCTATAAGTCCAAAAACAAAGGTTTTCCAGCAATTGCGATCGCGAATAATTCTCGCGGTTACAGTCCAATCCTTCACATAACATGGATAATGGCGGCAACAACCTGCTTGAAGCAGGGAATGGATTTGAGAAAGTCCTCTCGACTGTGGACACAGTGCTAAAACAGGAGCCTTTAAGCCATATTCAAGAATTAGTGATTTTGCAATCTTGGCATGGGCGAACTTATGTCGAGATTGCCAAAATTGCTGGACGAAGAGAATTTTGACGGCCGCCTCATGTTGATTGCGGCTGGCTTATGGAACTTCTATTTAGATAGGAATGAGAATTAAATAAGCTGTGCATATAAAACCCAA
>JAYUSC010000305.1:0-9729 GCA_043755885.1 Pseudanabaena sp.
ATCAAATCGAATCGTATCACCTGCAAATGCTCCACCAATAAGATTACGGAGAGAACCTCCACCAGCATCATTGGTATTCAAAACAGTGAGAATTGCTAATGTGTTTTGATAAGCACTCGTCGCTGCATTACTAAAAATCACCGTTGCAGGATTATTTCCAGTCTGATATTCCAGATTCCAGTTGCCGCCTATGGCTAAGCTACCCGTGCGATCGATTGAAGCTGCAACATCACGCCCCGTATAATTCTTCACCGCTTGAACGAGAGCCGCCCCATTCTCACCACTAGCCAAATTACAGGCATAGAGCAGAATATTCGCCGCAGGAGATAGCGATGTTTTCCAAGCTTGAAGATCGTTAGAATACTTAGCAATATTCTCAGTACTGACAAAATCTTTACCCAGCCAGAAATTGCCAACATCACCTTCAGACACAATATGCAAACTATTAGCGCCCGTCACCGTAGCCAAAGTTGCCGTGACCTGAGCAATCCCATATTGCTCTGGATTAATCACGGTGACACTACTACCGCCCTTAGTTCCATCCAGCAAAGTTTGATAATTCTTAACCGTGCTGTCAATAAATCCAAAATTCCAACCCTGTTGGCTATTAGGCGCATTCAAAGAAGCTTGAGTCGTGTCATAACGATTAGCAAGAACATTGATATTCGCCGCCGTGAGATTACCCGTTGCGATCGCAGATCCCTTCTGACTCGGCGCAACAATCCCCGAACCAGTCAACAACTTAGGCAAATCAATCCCCGTGATCAGAGTCGTATTGCCCAATTCTTGCTGAGTTGCGATCGCAAGATCGAGGCTAAGTACACTACCTTCAGGCGTAATCCTTACATACTTGCCATCAGGTACTGCCACGATATTGATGTTGCCGTTGGGTGTTGCGATCGCACCCGTATTGATCACAATCCCACCCACAAGGGTGATGCTTTTTCCTTGAGAAACGCTGAGATTGCCTTGATTAACAATTACGCCCGTTTGTTCTTGGATGTTAGGAGAAGGACTAGTAAAAGCAAAAGCATTAGGAGTCCCAGTCAGATTCTTGAGATCACTTGCGATCGTATTCATCCCAAACCAACTATTCCCAATTTGGATGCCATTGGCAGTCGTGGCGGTAAAAGAAGCAGGAACATTCAAACTTGCATTTGACCCAAAGATCACACCAGCGGGATTGATGATGTAGAGATGAGAACTTCCGCCTGTGAGTTGGATTAAGCCATTGATTACGGAAGGATCACCACCAACGACGCGACCGAGAATATTTTGAATGTTTGGTTGACTGAGAAAGTTGGCAATTTGTCCTTGACTCAATCCAAATTGTTGAAAGCTATGAAAAAGATTCTCTCCTGCTTGAGTGCCGCCTGTAATGTCAAAGCGCTGCCCATTTGGCAAGATGACAGTATTCGTACCATCTTGCGCGGCGGTAATAGATTGCGCTGTGACGGGCGCTGCTAATAATACTGGCGATATTGCGATAATTGCGATCGCAGTTGTTGCCCAATACTTTCCCCAAGTTGACTTGATCATCATCTTCAACCACACACTAAAATTTTATTGAGCCTTAAAACCTATATTTAACCATATCTCGCAAAAAGCTGCGAAATAATTGAACCAAAAAATATTGCGGCTGGCTACGCCCGCCGCAATATTTTTTGGTTTTATATGGATCATTTTTTTCTTGGGGTTCCTTTAATAGAACAATAACTTTCGAGAAATTGTCGCTATCACAATAGTGGCGCACACAACTAAAAACTGCCCTGATAAAACTTGAACAGAATATTGCCAAAATGAAGTTTGAATCGCACTAAAATTTGGTATCTGAATTGCAACTAAATAGACGATGCCAATCAGATGAATTGCGATTAATCCACCAAAACAACTGATTGCCATCTGCGCTAAACTTGGTGGTCGCAAGAAAGCGAGAAATCCACAAAGCCATCCACCAACCACAAAGCCAAGCAGATATCCGAAAGCGGGAGATTTAAGGTAGCTCAATCCACCACCTTGATAAAATACGCCAAATCCGCTTAAGCCCAAAGCAATATAAGTGATTTGCGACAAGAGAGCCGCGTAGCGTCCACCGAGACAACCTGTGAGCAGAACAGCGCCAATTTGCATGGTGACACTGATCGATGCGATCGCAACATTGTTGCCCTCACCTGCGAGGGATGGCAGGATCATGGAGGGTTGAATGAAGGTGCTAGCAATTGTCAAAAATAGCCCAGACAAAGCCCACATTAGCTGTAACGGTTTTGGCACAAGTGTCTCAGTCAGAAAAATAGATGCAGTATCAAATCGTACATGAATTACGACCCAAAATATGGGATACAGCGCTTCGCGCCGCATTTCATCCTGTAAATAATTAGGATGGTGCGGCTTCGCCGCGCCATCCTAATTAAGACGTGATTGGACAATTTCGAGCATGTTGCCATCGGGATCGCTTAAGAACAAAATTCTTTGTCCCCATGGCATCAAAGTTGGCGGTGAAATGATATCTACAGAAATATTTGTTGGTCGATCGCATATTTGCTGATAAGCCAAATCAAGATCATCAACGGTCATTGACAGCAAAAATGGAGTGCCGCTGATCATCTGCTTACCGCGATCGCCAAATAATTTTGGCAACCAACTGCGATCGTAAATTCCAATTTTTAGCTTGCCGCTATAGCCTTCTGTGCCATCGGGTTTAGCTGGGTTATCAAAGCTAAAGCCTAAAACGTCGCGATAAAAAATTTGCGATCGCGCTACATCTGAAACAAATAAAGCAATGTAATCGATTTCCATAAATTTAAGCCTATAAGTGGCGGCGCAAAGCGCCGCTACTTATGTTTATTGTAAGAATTTTACCAAGGCTTCTGCTTTTGACCATCCTGCACCACTTTTGAGGATGTCTGAGGCAAGACTCACACCTTCTGCCCAAGTACTCGCCGCGCCACCAATTCGTAAGGCTAAACCACTATTAAGAGCCACACAATCAGCTTGCGCTTGGCTACCTTTACCCTGCAAAACTGCACGCAAAATATCCGCATTTTCCTGAACATTTCCACCTTTCAGACTCTCAAGCGGTGCAGAAGTTAAGCCTAATTCTTGAGGTGCGATCGCTTCTTCAGTCACGATCCCATCATGCAAAAATGAAATGTCAGTAAGATCCCCTAAACCCGCTTCATCCATTCCTTCCCGACTATGCAAAACCACCGCTTGCTGGCGATTGAGCAACCGTAAAGCTTCGGCGACAGTATGTGTTAAGGACTTGTTATAAACTCCTAAAACTTGAGCCGTAGGATGGAGTGGGTTGACCAGAGGCCCAATTAAGTTAAATACAGTGCGAACTCCTAAGTTGCGGCGGATTGCTCCGACGGCTTTCATCGCAGGATGCCAACTAGGTGCAAACAGAAAGGTAATCCCCACCGCAGGCAAAGCTTCGTAAATCTTTTCTGTGGATGTACTCAGGTGAATCCCGATCGCTTCTAACACATCTGCCGAGCCAGAGCGACTAGAAACCGCGCGATTGCCATGTTTTGCCACAGGAATCCCTGCCGCCGCCGCCACAAAAGCAACGGAAGTAGAAATATTAAAAGTCGAAGCTCCATCGCCTCCAGTGCCGCAGGTATCAATCAAAGGCTTAGTGCGATCGACAATATGACCAAATTGATCTTTAAATTTTTGTCCTTCGCTTTGAGATTGCAGCACATTTGCCATGGCAGCTAATTCAGAAGCCTCGATCCCTTTAAATTGCAAAGCTGTCAAGATTGCCCCCGACAACTCAGGTGCGATCGCACCTTCTAACCAACCCTGCATCAGTGCAGTAGCCTGCTCGCTCATGAGGGGTTGTCTATCCATAAGCTGCTTTAGCAGTTGTGACCAATTCTGTTCCATAAGGTTCTCTATATGACGCTGTGTATTACTTACAAGCATACAATGCTTTGAGAAGAGAATAAAAACTAAAACCCAAAAAAGGCAAATCGCCCGCTAAGTGGGTGATTTGCCTTTTTTGGGTTTTTAGGTTGGCTAAACTGCCTTATTCTTTCGATCAAATAGAACCATAAAAGTTTGGACAATCAACTTGAGATCGTACCAAATACTCCAATTTTTACGATATTCAATATCATAATTTACTACCTCGCCAAAAGATCTCACACTGGAGCGCCCATTCACTTGCCACACACCAGTAATCCCCGGTCTCACATCGAGGCGATTCCATTCTGTATAGCGCTCATCATGATATTCAACTTCTAATTCATAGGAGTTAATCTCATCAAAAGTAGGAGGGCGAGTTCCGACCAAACTCATATCTCCGATCAAAACATTCCAAAATTGAGGAAATTCATCAAGACTAGTTTTCCTTAAGAATTTACCCATTCTGGTAACCCGTGGATCATCGGCATTCTTAAAAAACTTGCCACTTATAGTCGTATCATCGCCATCCGCAATAGGTACGTTTGAACTTGCCTCAACCTGATTTTCAACTTTGATTTTAAGCTGTTCAGCATTTTTGACCATTGATCTAAATTTCCAAATTCGGAATGGCTTGCTCAATAGCCCACAACGGATTTGTCCAAACAGAACATTCCCTTTGCTCTCTAACATAATCGCGATCGCAATCGGCACAAATAAAATAGCAGTGAAACCTAAGCCAATTAGTGAGCCAATTATATCTATTAATCTTTTAATCGGATTACGGACTGAAGGATGCACAGGTACGCTGGGATCGATGTCAATAAAAGGGAAGAGAAACTTAAGGATTGGATAAAAAATCCTGAGCACAGGAATTTTCTTAAGTAATTGCTGTGTCCGAAATAGCAACAAACCAGACATCGTAATATTTTTAACTTTAGTTCGTTGGATGGAATTAGAAAATCGGAAAGTATTGCTAGTTGGCTCAATTATAAATAAATTATTGAGAGAAGATAATCCAATCAAAGCTCCAACCGCTTCACTTACACTCCACAAAGCTAATTTAGTTTTATTTGCCGTAGCCATCCTCAGGCAATTGGTTAAAGCGCCTAAACCTGCACTATCCATAACTGTAGTGTGACTCATATCGATCACAATCTTCTTGTAGGATTCATCAATATTGCAGATACTTTGAAAATCGACCAAAAATTCTCTAGCCGTCGAAAACACCAATCTTTCGGGGCTAAAGATAAATGCAACCTCATCAAAAGTGACAACTGAAGCTTGTTTATAATCTCTACTTTGAGTTATTTCCTTCTTACTTCGATCACTAACAGGAATGTAAACAGACTTAGGATATCGACTTGCGATCGCTCTACTTCTGACGACAATTAGGTCAAGCACGTTTAATTTCATTAATACCCATGCTGGCAAACCGATATCTTGAAAGCGTGTCTTGGATTCTATAAACACAACTTTACTACCACAAACCCACCTAGCAATAAGTAGATAGGGAATGGCAAATCCTGAGCCTGTACAAACAACTAGCTCTGGTTTCTGGCGAGGTACAACCTTAAAGGCTAGAAATACATTACGGATGAAGTTTACGAAGTTATCTTTTACAGGAGCATATCCCCAATACCGAATAACATTCTCAATCTCGCTTTCGGTGGTATTCGTCCGCACCGATATCCATAAGCGATCGCTATAATTTTCCCAAAAACTTTTAAGGCTTTGCATATAACGAAAATAGCCGCCCGCAGCACAGACAAGCATTAGTTTCTGCTCTGGATATCGATCTTTTAAATATTCACACAGTTGCGTCTCATCAACTTTAGGCGTTACTGTAGAGGTCTGTTGTAACTTGATAAATTTGACTAAATCCCCTGGAGATCTGGCGATCGCCATCCCTTTGTGCTCAAATTCATCGGCAATTTCCATTTGACGATTATCTATATATTCTCGAAATCTATGTAACCTTGGTACAAGAACATAAGGAGTATCTTTGTCTTCTAACAGTAGAGCCGTATTTTCATCGCAATGACTAATAATTAAGCTGGCGCGATCTACAAAGCTCAAAAATTCTTGCTCAGAAAAATCTCGATAAGCTGTAGAGCCATCAGGTAAATGTGTTGAGTAACCATATTGTACTAATACATCTTCATTAATTAGTTGGTACTTGATTAACAACTCTATCCAATGCATGAGAGCGTTAAATTGGTATTGTTCTGTCCCAACTGTGATTAAAAGCATGTCTCAAGCCTTACTACATCAAAAACTAAACAATTTTTAGAATTTCTAGTACTTTGTGCCTAGAGAATTCATAGTAGCGCTAAAGTTGACTAGCTGAGTCTATCAAACATTACAATAACAGATGAAATACTTGTGAAAAACTTAAATTTATGGCAAAAGCTATTTGGAATGGTGTTGTGCTTGCAGAAAGCGATCGCTGTGAAGTCGTAGATGGCAATCAGTATTTTCCTGCTGAGGCGCTGAATATGGAATATTTTAAACCAAGTGTTACCCATACAACTTGCGGCTGGAAAGGGGTAGCAAGTTATTACAGTGTCGAAGTTAATGGCGAGACTAACAAAGATGCAGCTTGGTACTATCCTGAGCCAAAGGATGCAGCCAAGCAGATCAAAGGTCATATTGCATTTTGGCGTGGCGTAAAAGTCCAGTCATAGACGAACCAACGAATCAAGAGATTTTTTAAAGTGTTGCTTCGCAACACTTTAAAAAATCTCTTGATTCGGGTTTGGGCGCTACGCGCCATATGTGTTAACAGCCTTGATATGGACTTGGCGGGAAATGGGAGAATTGACTCGGTATATAGCACTACGTGGCAAGACCCGCAAAATTTCTTCGGTTGTGGTGATGCCAGCATTGAGCTTATCGATCGCAGCTAGTCGAAATGAATTAAAGTCAATTTCATCAAGATAACGATTCATTTGAGTGATTGTGCCTTCATAAATCATTTGGCGAAAAGCATCATCAATATCGATCAATTCGACAACAGCCTCGCGCCCGATATAACCTGTAAAAAAGCATTTTTCGCAGCCTTTACCTTTACGCCAACGGCTGGGATCAATACTTTCTCGCTCTAGTCGCAGAGATTGTAGCTCTGACAAAGTGGGATGATGCGGCGCTGAGCAATGCGGACAGTTTTTGCGAATTAGACGCTGAGCGACCACACCCAATAAAGCATCACTAATTAATCCTGGATCTGGTCCAAGATCTTTGAGCCGAGGAATCGCACTAGCAGCATCGTTGGTATGCATTGTCGATAAAACTAAATGCCCTGTCAGCGCAGCCCGCACCACGGTTTCGGCGGTTTCAGGATCGCGGACTTCGCCCACCATCACAATATCGGGATCTTGTCGCAAAATTGCGCGTAGCCCAGCCGAAAAAGTCATACCTGCGGGTTCACAAACTTGAGTCTGGGTGATATTTGGCAAAATATATTCAACAGGATCTTCTACGGTGATTACGTTGACATGTTCTTGGGCGATCGCTTGCAAACTGGTATAAAGGGTACTAGTTTTGCCCGAACCCGTGGGGCCAGTCATGATGATCAGTCCTTGGGGCTGGCGCAACCAACTGGCGTAAATTTTCAGAGTGCGATCGCTAAATCCTAAATTTTCTAAATGATTAGAAAAAGGATTGTCACGAGGCAGCAGCCTAATTACCGCTTTTTCACCGCAGACACAGGGCAAGGTACTCACCCGCATATCGAGATTAAGATGCAGACTTTCATCGCTGGTATATTCTTTACCAATACGTCCATCTTGAGGGCGACGACTATCGGCGATATCCATGTCAGACATCACTTTTAGGGCGACAATAATTTTGCGGCTAATTTCGAGGGGCAGGGTTTTGATATCGCGCAAAATGCCATCAATGCGAAAGCGAACTCGTAAACCTGTCGGCGTTGGCTCTAGGTGAATGTCACTAGCGCGATGTTGCAAGGCGATCGACATTAAGGCATTAATCCGACGGGTTTGATCGACGGCTTGAGATAAGTAGAGTTCGGTAGCCTCGACAATATCAACTTGCTCAGCCTCACCTGTGAGCGGATTGATCGACTGAGCCGAATGAATCGCGTTGGGATTAGGAATATTTTGGCGACGAAACCATGTGCGATAACTGGTTGTCGTAATCTTGATCGTTTTGATATCGGTCAAAGTGCGATCGCTAATTAATTTGATATGGTCGTCAGTTAAAGGCTGGGGACTGCCAATATAAAAACAGTTGCGCCACAGTAATAGAGGAATTACTGGCGGCAAGATACTGCGGTCTTCAAATTCCCGAAAAAAACGGTGCGTGAGATCTTGGTCAAGGCAAGATAAATCAACATGCCCTTCAATATCCACTAAAAAATTCAATGCTTCTTCGCAGGTCGCAATCTTGCCATAACGTAGCCTTTCCCAGACTGATTCCCCTATTGACTGCCCCGATGTTTGATTCATATTTTGTCAGCCATACGTCACAATTTGCCTATATCTTTTTAAGAAAATGCGCCTCTATGAGGCACATTTTCTTAATTCATTTGATCGAATTTTTTATTAAACATTTTTTTAGCTTGATCGTAAACATCGACAGTGATTGGCGAGAAACTATTATCCAGCGCATATTTTTCAATTTTTTTACGAGCAAAAGGACGCACAAAGAAAGGAATATCTTTCAGCTTGGCTTCGGCTTCGGAAGTCCATACAATCTTTTCACTCATTGCTTTTTAGGTTTTATTTAACTAACTGGTACAAAGAGACTTTTGAAAGTCTCTTTGAGATCACTGTACAAATTTTAACCTAGCGCTATGCAAAAAGGAGGTGTGGTGCAAAGCACCGCACCTCCTTTTAATTAATTACATTGCTGAGCAAGAAAGTCTTCACGAAGCCAGCCCCTAGTGCCACTTGGCTCATACTCCACGTAGTACCAAAAGTATTGCCTTTACGATCTTCTCGGCTAATTCTCTCGCCAGAAGAGTTATTCAACATGTTTACAGATTGTCCTACCAATAAATATGCAGGGCTTCTAAAGTCAGTACCAGTTCCAGCCCTTAGATTGACACGAGAGCCAGTTGTGTTTCCCACGATTTCTACATAACAATCACTCAGAGACTGTGCTGAGGCGCTGGGCGTAAACTGGATTTGTAATGCTAAAAATGGCAATGCTAAAAATGGCGCGATCGCAGTTGCAAGAATATTTTGGATTTTCAAAACGCCAATTGGTTAACTGTCGATAAATCTGCTGGTGTTAAGCTTGTTTAGAAGCCTTGGACAGTCTGCCCCAATTATGACCATTATCGATCCTAATCAAATCCCCAGTCGCATAGGCAGTAACTACCCCGATCGCTTTAAGCCCGTAGTTGCTGGGAGAGAGAAAAAACGTCTCGGTGACGCGGCAGGGTTAAAGAACTTTGGCGTAAATTTAACTACACTGCCGCCAAAATCTCGATCGGCTCTCCGTCATTGGCATACAAAACAAGATGAGTTCATCTACGTTATTTCAGGTGAGTTAACCCTGATTACTGATGAAGGAGAATCAATTTTGTTAGCAGGGCAATCGGCGGGATTCCCTGCGGGTAAAGCAAATGGGCATTGTCTTTATAATCACATCGAGCAAGTCGCTACTTATTTAGAAATAGGCGATCGCACTCCCAATGATCAAGGACATTATCCCGATGATGATCTTGTTGCTATTGCAACAGAGCAAGGCTGGCAATTTACCCATAAAGATGGAACGCCTTACTGAGAAAACCATGAGTACAAATATTGATAAACAAGCGAAGCAAGTATCTTGGACTAAGGGAATCCCAAGAAA
>JAYUSC010000306.1:0-4026 GCA_043755885.1 Pseudanabaena sp.
GCGCCGCAACTCTCTCTTTGGGTTTGGGTTTGTGGCTATCTATAGGCTAAGATCGAGACTAGCAGTAACCATAGACGTGACGTGTTTCAAAAAATCCGATTCCAAGCGAACCAAATCTGGCGACATCAGGTGGTGGCGCTCCTTGCTAATCTCAAAGTTGCGATCGCACTTTTATTATGCATAGCCCTATTTAGCATTCTCGGCACAGTGATCGAGCAGGGGCAACCCATCGATTTTTATCGCGAAAATTATCCCGAACACCCTGCCCTGTTTGGATTTTTGTCGTATAAAATAATTTTAGCGATCGGATTAGAACATGTTTATGGAAGTTGGTGGTTTCTGACGCTGTTGATTTTATTTGGGACAAGTCTCACTGCTTGCACCTTTAACCGTCAATTGCCAATTCTCAAAGCCTCTAAACGCTGGTTTTACTACACCAAGCCTCAAAGCTTTGCTAAACTGCCCCTCGCCACTGAAATTATTGGTGGGAATTTGAGTGATTTAGCGCGATCGCTACAAGGCAAAAATTACAAGGTTTATCAAGCTGATGATCGCCTATATGCGCGGAAAGGGCTAATTGGTAAAGTTGGACCAATCATTGTCCATGCCAGCATGTTGCTGGTTTTAATCGGTTCAATTGTGGGGGCGCTGACGGGTTTCACCGCGCAAGAAATGGTTCCCAGTGGTCAGACATTTCAAGTTAAGAATATTACCGAGGCGGGCGTTTGGTCAGCGAACCAAGTTCCCAAAGATTGGTCAGTGCGAGTCAATCGCTTTTGGATTGATTACACACCCAAGGGAAGTGTTGATCAATTCTATTCAGACTTGTCAGTTTTGAATAATGACGGTAAAGAAGTCGATCGCCAAACTATCCATGTGAATAAGCCGCTCAAATATAAGGGTGTGACCTTCTATCAAGCAAATTGGGATATTAATGCGGTCAGATTTACGTTTAACAATAGTCCAATCCTGCAATTACCGGTTAGGAAGCTAGAATCTCAGAATGGCGGTCGTCAGGTTTGGGGAACATGGATTCCGACCAAGCCCGATCTCAGTGCAGGAGTTACTTTAATTACGCCCGATTTGCAAGGTACTTTCTTGATCTATGACGAGAAAGGTAATTTACTCACCACAGTTCGCACTAATGGCAGTGCCGAAATTAATGGAGTTACTTTCACCTTAAAAGAAGCGATCGGTAGTACTGGTTTACAAATTAAAGCTGACCCCGGCATTCCCATTGTTTATGCAGGATTTGGATTGTTGATGTTAGGCGTGATCATGAGCTACGTCAGTCACTCGCAGGTATGGGCTTTGCAAGTTGGCGATCGCATTTATATTGGTGGCAAAACCAATCGCGCCCAAGTTAGTTTTGAGTCAGAACTAATTGATGTGACGAATGTGGTGAATCAGGGTGCGATCGCATCAGGAGTTGCGGCTTAACAAATGGAAAAAAAGGATTTGCTTTGCAAATCTTTTTTTTTGCCTGACTGACCAATGCCTCGTAAAATTAAAACAAGCCTAAAGGTATGGGCGTTCCAGCATTTTTTTAAGCATTTTTAGCTAGCAATTTTAATGAGCATCAAAGTCGTTTCTACATCGCCATTTTCTGATCAGAAGCCTGGTACTTCTGGGCTTAGAAAAAAAGTTACTGTTTTTCAAACAGTAAACTATCTCGAAAATTTCGTTCAATCCATATTTGATAGCCTCGAAGGATTTCAAGGACAAACCCTTGTCGTCGGCGGTGACGGACGCTATTACAACCGCCATGCGATTCAAGTGATTTTGAAAATGGCAGCAGCCAACGGCTTTGGCAAAATCCTCGTTGGACGCGGCGGCATTTTATCGACACCTGCGGCTTCATGCATTATTCGCAAATACAACGCTTTTGGCGGGATTATCCTCTCAGCTAGCCATAATCCCGCAGGTAAAGATGGCGACTTTGGCATCAAATACAACACTGGCAATGGTGGTCCCGCCCCTGAAAAAATCACGGATGCGATCTACAACATCACCAAGAGTATTACTGAATATAAGATTCTCGAAGCTGATGATCTTGATCTTGACCAGATTGGTGAGTCTCAATTAGGCGATAGTGCGATCGCAGTTATCGACTCCGTTGCTGACTATGCCGAATTAATGGGCGAGCTATTTGATTTCGATCGCATTAAATTATTACTAGCCTCACCCAATTTTCGGATGTGTTTTGATGGAATGCACGCCGTAACTGGCCCCTACGCTCAAGAAATTCTGGTTAATCGTCTCGGCGCACCCGCTAGCGCCTTGCAATGTTGCGTACCACTCGAAGACTTTGGTGGTGGGCATCCAGATCCGAACCTCGTTTATGCCCATGATCTAGTCGAAGTTCTCTATGGTGAAGACGCTCCTGATTTTGGTGCAGCCTCCGATGGCGATGGCGATCGCAATATGATTTTAGGATGCAAATTTTTTGTCACCCCCAGCGATAGCTTAGCAATTCTCGCGGCAAATGCTCATTTAGTCCCAGCCTATAAAGGTGGACTGGCGGGTATTGCCCGTTCCATGCCCACCAGCCAAGCCCCCGATCGCGTGGCAGCCCGTTTAGGCATTGCCTGCTACGAAACACCCACGGGCTGGAAGTTTTTCGGGAATTTGCTCGATGCTGGTAAAGCGACTCTCTGCGGGGAAGAAAGCTTCGGCACAGGTTCCAATCATGTCCGCGAAAAGGATGGACTCTGGGCAGTACTATTCTGGCTCAATGTTTTGGCAGCACGTCAGCAATCGGTGGAAGCGATCGTTAAGGAACATTGGCAACTTTACGGACGCAATTTCTATTCGCGTCATGATTATGAAGGTGTCGATAGCGATCGCGCTAACACTCTAATCGACAATCTCCGTCATAAATTTGCAGATTTGCCAAGTCAGAAGTTTGGTAATTACGAAGTTGCATTCTGCGATGACTTCAGCTATACCGATCCCATCGATGGCAGTATTAGCACCAAGCAAGGTATTCGGATTGGCTTCACCGATGACTCGCGCATTGTCTTCCGTCTATCTGGCACTGGTACTGAAGGCGCAACTCTGAGACTCTATGTCGAAAGCTACGAGCCAAATATTGCGAAACACAATCTTGATCCTCAGGAAGCTCTAAAAGAGTTAATTGAGATAGCCGATCAAATCGCGCAAATCAAGACTTTGACAGGACGCGATCACCCGACCGTGATTACATAAAAATAAAAGCGTTCATATACTTGACACACCATAAAAATACACCCCCTTCAATGCCCCCTTTCAAGGGGGGAAGATCGGAATTCTAGTTCCCTCCTCTTTGCAAGGGGAGAAGATCGGAATTCTAGTTCCCTCCTCTTTGCAAGGGGAGGGTTAGGGAGGGGTTTTTAGAGACTCGATGTATCAAGTATATTAACGCCAAAATAAAGGCGTACCCTTTGGGTGCGCCTTTATTTTATAGAGCGAAAATCTTCTGGAGTATTGCAATTAAACAGCATCGATAAAGGCGCGTTTGCGATCTCAACTACTTCTTGATTACTTAACCATCTCTGAAACGATCGCCCACCATTGTTGATAAATTCTCTGAGCGAATCTTGGCATTGCCAACGATAGAAACCGCATAGAGGTTCCCATCGCTGTTGAGAACTCTCATCTACATAACGTGGTAAATATGCGATCGCAGTTTCAGGTAAATCCGCTAATTGGCTAGCCCAAATTTGGAGAATATCACCTTGTAGATTTGGTAAATCACAGGCAAATAATAAGAACCAATCAGCAGGACTCGCAATAGCCTGAATTCCTTGCCAAAAGCCGACTAATGCCCCATCAAATTGTTGATCTAAAACTAAATAAGAATGCGGAAGTTTTTTTGCGATCGCTTCTTGATATTGTTCTTGACTTCGCGCCACTATATATACTGAATCGGCTACTTCTAAAGCAATTCGACAGGTTCTAAATAACAGAGTTTCGCCATTAAGTTCCAATAAAGCTTTATCTCTTCCCATCCTTGAGCTTTTTCCACCCGAAAGTGCGATACCCAAA
>JAYUSC010000307.1:0-1729 GCA_043755885.1 Pseudanabaena sp.
TGCTTCGCGCCGCCCATCCTTATCTGTTTCTTGGCTAAGCTAGCGTAAATATTTTCTAGATAAGTAACTAATTTAAGACGACTACGCTAGAATATGTGCGGATGAGTATTTCTAGATTGCATGTTTGGTTTCAGTATTGACAGTCGTCTTCTGTTTCATCGTGACAGGCTTCTTTCCGAAATCTCTATCTCTACACATATCTGATTGTTGAAGCAAGTATTATGTCTATTTATGTTGGTAATCTCTCTTATGAGGTTACAGAAGATGATTTGAAATCCGTATTTGCAGAATACGGCAAAATCACCCGCGTTCATCTACCGATTGATCGCGAGTCGGGTCGTCCACGCGGTTTCGCTTTTGTGGAAATGACTGATGAAAAAGAAGAAGATGCTGCGATCGAAGCATTAGACGAAGCCGAATGGATGGGTCGTGCGCTCAAAGTGAATAAGGCTAAGCCCCGCGAAAGCTCTGACTCCTTTGGTGGTGGTGGTCGCGGTGGTCGTCCATCTGGCGGCGGCGGTGGCGGTCGTCGTTACTAAATAAAAAAGGAGGGGTGCTAAGCACCCCTTCTTTTTTATGTTTTGATGTTTCGCCGTAAAGCTGCACCATCGCCAATAATTCCTAAATTTTGAATGATTTGATGCTTTCTGGCTTCTTCGAGATTGTTTAGGTCGTTGTAGTTAACCCAAGTAATACAGTCCACTGGACAGGTATCGATTGCCTCCTGTACCAAGTCTTCTTGATCGCCATCTTGGGCGACGACTCTAGCGCGTCCATAGTCTTCTTCTAAAAAAAATGTGCTGCTTGCGGTATGGGCGCAGTGTCCACAACCAATACATGTGGTTTCGTCAACAAACACAGCGTTTTGTCGCAAGTCGCCACCGAGTTCGGGTTCAAAGCCATTGCGATCGCAGATTTCTGACTCTGAACTTGCGGTCTCTGAACTCGTTGGTGTAATTACAGTATGTGCAGCAAAATTATCCATGCCAACGCTGAAGAACTAAGCGTACTGAGCCATCTTCACGCACTTGCTGCTCTGATAGCGCAAAGCCTTGCTCGGTAGATTCACCCATCACTGTTGCGATCGCATAGCCCTGCGTAACTTTTCTCAAGAAACTCTCGACTGTCCAAGGCTGTTGCCAAAACTGCATATCGGCAACGAGGGCATACTCAGAGCCATTCCACTGAAAGCCGACATCGTAACCATTTTCTTGCTCGATTACCACTTCAGCCGATGTGGTCGTGCCTTCATGTCCACGCATGGGCGCAGCGCCAGATTTCCAGTTGACTCCTAGGTCAGTTAGGGCTTTTTGCAAAGGTTTTAAACTGCGGATTTGGGTTTTTACTTGGCTAAAATGTGACATAGAGTTGATCCTGACTTCGATCTAAGTGGCTAATGGGCGAAAACTATAACTTTTTTATTTTATATCTGAGGAAACTGGGGATTCTATCGGTTTTGCTACCATTGGCTAAAGCCAGAAGCGTCGGTGTCTGACACGCGATCGAGTTGCGTCGCCGACTGAGATGTTACCTGCTGTTGAGCAAAATTTTCGGAAGTTAACTCTCGATGAGCGACGATCCCTAATTTTGCCTCGATTGCAGCGGTTACCTCAGCACAACTAGAACCGATGATGCCTGTGACCCGCTCTTCGACTCGTCCATCTGGATAGATAATGAATTCCAGAGTTTCCATACTTATTCTAGCTGCTTAATTAATAGACAGTCTGAC
>JAYUSC010000308.1:0-1727 GCA_043755885.1 Pseudanabaena sp.
ATTCTATTAGGAGATAAAGTTATGACTTTTACTGTTGTTAAAGAAGATGTTGTAGATGTGGCGATCGCAAGATTACCGATGAGTTGTTTGCTGATTTGGTGGTGACGGCTGAGCAGTTTTTTGTAAAAGCAGTAATTTAATAGGAGTTTAGGAAAATGGCTAGTATTGTTTTGTCGTTTGTGGGTAATCAAGATCCTTTTGGAAGTAGGACGGGTGAGGGTTCTCTAGTAACTTTAGTTCGTTCTTTGGTAGAGAATGGTAAAAAAATTAAAACAGTGGTGTTGATATACACAAAAGATACTTCGGCAGGTGCAAAAGAGACTAAGGATTGGTTGTTAGAGGAGTTGGGTATTGATGATGATGCAGTAAAGTTAATTTCTGCAAGTAGTGGGTTGTCTAATGATCCGACAGATTTGTTTGAGGCTGCACAGGAAGCAAGTAAGGGCTTGGACTTAGCGCAATTGTATATTGAGAATGGCGATCTCATTGAATTGAATGCTTCTTCGGGAACTCCTGCTATGAAGTATTCATTTACTTTGTTACAAGCTGCGGGTTATGTTGTAAATGGTCAGGTTTGGCAAGTTCGTAATCCTGAAAAAATGAATGCGGGACAAAAGCGAGTATTTCAAACAGATGGGGCGGTATTGCGGCGTGAGTTCAATCTCAAAGCTATCAAAAGACAGGTTCAGGATTATAACTACAGTGGGGCTTTGGAAACGATGAAAGCTTCTCGGCTAGAGAACGAAGATGTGACGCATTTGCTAGAGTATGGTCGTTGTCGGATCACTTTTGATTTTGAGAAGGCTAATCAGTCAATTCATTTGATTTCTCAGAAAGTTGAACGTTTGTTAACGGATGAGATTAATTCTTTGCGATCTAAATTTTTAGATATGTTGTGTCGAGAGGCTTATTTTGTGGGGGTTACTAAGCTTCACAACAAGCACTATTCGGAATTTCTAGTATTTTTGTCGGCATTCAATGAAAATATTGCAATTTATCTAGCAGAAAAAGAATCAGGAATTAGGTTGCGTTCAAGATCGGAAGATGAGCAGAAGATTGTATGGCAGAATATTAGAAAAGCTTCTGATAGCAAGCTTTATCGGTATTTGCAAGGCTACAAGATGTCGAATAACAAGCCGTTACGGGTTGATGAGTCGATAAGTCGATTTGTGGCAATTGCGATCGCTACTTTCTATCGAAAAGAAGATGATGAATTGATTAAATTGGTAAATACTCTTAATAACAGTTCCTATATTAGAAACCGCAATGATTTTATCCATAATCTTCAAGGTGTTTCTAGTATTCCTGACTCACAGTTACTGGTTACAACAATGCGCCAAATCTTAGAGAAAGGCACAACACTTTCTATCAATCAAAATCCCTATAGAGTTCTGAATGAGGAGATTTATTCTCGATTGGGTAGTTTTGGGAATTAATCTACGCTAACTCGCCGTAGCGATCGCGATATTGGTTGAGCAGGGTTTTCATTTTTGTTGATTTGACTGACCATTGTGGTTGTCTCCTGAACTGGTGTTCGTTTTTTTGATTATATCGTAGAGGTTGGTTATGTATTTTTTGACGGATAAGATGGCGCGGGTGCGGAATATTTCGGTATCTGCGGCGAATGGAATTATTAGTTTGACGATCTTGTTGATTGCGCCGATGGGTTTGTTTGCGGTGATTGTGAATACTTTGTTGATTGTGGCGGCGACTTATGGTTGTTTGAC
>JAYUSC010000309.1:0-9642 GCA_043755885.1 Pseudanabaena sp.
GCTTTGAATAGCTACAGCGCTTTGCATTGATTTAAGCCGCTAATCTACAATCTATTCCTCAAACTTATATGAAATATACTATCTGTCTATCCCTAGTTGCTGGCATTGCTAGCTTTATCCCCTCAGCTTTGCCCGTCCATGCTCAGAGCAGTCAGCTCAGCGCCAGTCAACAAAAATCCCTAAAATCTCTTGGCATCAAGATCGCTGTTCCCCGATATGTTCCTCAAGGCTTTCGAGTAGTGACAGTCAAAACTGAACCATGCCGTGCTGGTTCGTCAGTAAATGCTAATGGGGTCTGTCGCTTTCGCCCTGACTATACGGTGGTATATGGCAATGCTCAAAATCATTGTTTTGCAGTCAGGGGAACTGGCGGTGGTATTGGTGGTCCCAGTGGTCGCTATACTCGCTCTGTGAATACCAAACTTTTGGGTGAGGTGGATGTCAATGTTGATACAGGTAGCGGTGAGCCAATGACGGCAACGATCGCCAACACTCCGCAAGAGAATGTGTGGACTTTCCCCGCAGGTAAGTCACCTTTCTACTCCGTGGGAACCATGATAGATAATCGGACTAGATCCACGACTACCTGTAGTAAAGAAGCTTTCATGACTCCCAATGAACTTATAAAAATTGTCCAGTCCCTAGAATTTTTGCGCTAAATCAATATGAAACCCTCTAAAATCAAACTTTTCAGTTTTCTCGCTCTTGGTTGTTCACTGATTGCCTGTGGACAAACTCAAGCCTTGACTGCGCCTAATGTGATGCCTAGTGTCACATCCAATGCGATCGCGCAAGCATCCACTGCGACTAATACGCCATTATCTAAGGCGAAAGTCAAAAATGGAACGGTATGTGAGCGGGTGATCGCGAATGTTAAGGATGTGTTGGAAACTATTCCTGATGTGAAAGTAACCAATAACAGTCGTTTTTCTGGTTTATCAGTGCCTTATCCCGATCGCTCAGCCAATCTGAATCGCCGATATACACTTGCCATCAGTGGTAGCGGGGTTGCTGATTTTTGGAAGTCTGGCAATGAAGTGAGGACTGAGATTGCGAAGCAGATTATCCAAAATTGTGAAGGTGTGGCTGAGGTTACTTTTGCACGCGATCACACGGGTGAATCAGGAACCATCGGACTTTTTCCTGATGGCTCCATCAAGCAATTTACCTGTCGCGCAGATGCGGATACTCGTACTCGCCCTAGACCGCCCCTAAATTGGGGACAACAGGATTGCGATCTCTAACAAATTGGTTAGGGCATCATGACTTGAAACCTGCATTGCATCGTAAGGGCAATTCATGAATTGCCCTTACGTTCAGTTCTTTTGGGTAATTCATAACTAATCTCTATACTTCTATCTGAACTAAACAATGAAAATCTCACAACTTTTTGCAATTCCCTTACTCGCTGCGATCGCATTTCCCTTTGCTGCTCAAGCAGATACTAGCAGAGCATTCTGTAAATATTTCCCTAATGGCGCATCTGAGCCAAAAGTTTCTATGCCCTGTAAATTTTCGATGCTGGGAGGAATTATTGATATCGTTTGGCAAGATGGTGTTAAAGACAGCTTTATCCCCATTCGAGGTCGGTCATTCATCTACACCGATGATCGCGGCGGTATTGTTTATCAACAACGGGACGAAGATGCCAATGGGAAATCTATCAGAATCATGAAGATGGAAAATGGCTCTATACATATCTGGGGAAGCTAATAACTTTCTAGCAAGCACCAAAGTCAATTTTGGTGCTTGCTTTTACTCGACTTTATTTCGATAAGGCGATCGCTGCGTTTAACTATTACAAAATCAATATGACCTTCTCAAAAATCAAACTATTCGGTTTTCTAGCTCTTAGCTGTTCGCTGATTGCTTGCGGACAAACTCCAGTCTCAACCGCATCTAATGCAACACCTAATGCGATCGCACAAACAACCACTGCGCCCCAACCAACCGAAACCCCAGTAGCTGTCGCGAAATCACCAGAACCGCAACCACCAGCAACAGCAAATGGTCATAGTCTTCTCAGCGCCAATGACCAAGAAACGCTAAAGTCTCTTGGCATCAAGATCGCTATTCCCCAATATGTCCCTCAAGGCTTTCGAGTAGAGACGATTGTGGCTAAGCCATGCACTAAAGCTGACAAGAAATTCTGTCGCAGTGAGCCTAGCTATACAGTGGTGTATGGCAATGCTCAAAATTACTGTTTTGCCGTTGATGCAGTTAGCGGTGGTGTTGGTGGTCCTGGTGGTGGTCGCTATAATCGCGCTGTCGATACTAAACTTTTGGGGAAGGTGGATGTCGCAGTTGATCTAGGTAGTCGCGATCCGATACAAGGACCAATAACGGAGGAGATCGCCAATGTTCCACAAAAGAACATACAGACTTTGGCAGGAAGCGAACCTCCTTTTTATGGTGTGACCACCATGATAGATAATCGGGTTAAATCCTGTGGTGTAGAAGCCTTCATGACTCCCAATGAGTTTATAAAAATTGTCCAGTCTCTAGAATTTTTACCTTAGAAACCATTTGAGAATGACCTTCTGCGGCCAAAAGATCTAAGAGATCTAAAAATTGTCTAGATACCCCATTCCCCTCAAAAAGAAAGGTGTTTCCACTTTCGGGAGGCTTATCCCTCTGCCCTACAGCCTGCCTCAAAAACGAGAAAACTAAAAAATCTAAAATCAATCAAGATCTTACATTTTTTGCCTGTATTTCGTTTGTGATGATGTGGCTCGAACAGAGACCTGTAAAGCGTTTCCGAAAATGAAACCGCTCCAACTACTCACTAGGGGGCGTGATCAATTGGAAACAATAAATCGCTTGCTAAAAACTATCAACTCAGGAAATGATCAAATGAAAAAGACAACGCTGGTAAAACTGCTTACGGTCGCCATTGGTGCATCAGTCAGCCTAATTCTCACTGCTGGTGCAGCACAGGCACAGTCGCTATCAACTTCTTTCTCACAAGTTAAGGGCAAAAATTGCCCTAATTATTTCAGTCAAACGCGTGGTATGTGCAAGAGTGCAGATGGTACACGAGAGGGCATGGTCAAAGTTGGAAGGTCATGCCCGACACCGAAAACAGGAGGAAGACTTACCGATACGGGCGCTTATTGCTACCGCAAAATTAAAAAATAGCGGCTAGTAGTAGTAGAGGTAGCAACCTTCGCTGCCTCTACTTTTTGGAATGAAATCGCCCCCTACTTGTGTGTACACGGTAGGTTTACAAGGGGGGGCTGGAGGGATATCAATAGTTGTCTATAATTTCAAATCTATAAAAACATGATCTTCTCAAAAATCAAGCTATTTGGTCTACTGGCTCTCAGCTACTCGCTGATTGCTTGTGGACAAACTCAAGCCTCGACTACGCCTATCGTCACACCTAGTGCGATTGCGCAAACAACCGTTGCCCCTAAAGCAACATCACCAGCAAAACCAGTAGTTGTCGAGAAATCTCCAGAACCACAAGCTATGGAGTCTGCCAAGACAGAGCCTAAAACTAAAAATGCTAAAAATCCTAACGAGTCCCTTGCCGAAATTGAGCCAGCGACTTTTACTGATGAAGAAATAGCCGAAAGTGTTCATAAACAGTTTGAGAACATTGCCAATCAACCATGCGATCGCCAGAGCAAAGACGAAAAATCCACTCGCTACATAGTCTGTTCTGTCGAAAGAGTCACGGGTAAGCCCAGAATCATCTCAGCATTTTCAGCCCTGATTGAGGCGGGTGATGGTATCGGTTATTGGTTTACAGAAGAGAGCAAAGTAGCGGCTATTCGCTTTTCTCATACTGGTGAACTATTCATGTTTGATCTTGATGGCAAATTGAAGGTGGAACTAATCTCCGCTCAAAAAGTTATGGTCAATGGAGAGGAGCGGTTTCAAAAGCGTTCAGTGAGAACTAAGTTTGATCAGGCGACTCGCAATCGCCTCGAAAAGCTTGCCCAAGAAGGCGGTAAAGATATTCTCTCTAAATTTAACTGAGTTATCGATCAGAGAAAGCAAAACAAATCTTTCATCCTGAAAAATCATCCAATTGCTGCACAACAAAAAAACAAAAATATGAAATTCATCCCCATCAGTATAATTTCCGCAGCGCTTCTATTGGGCGCTCCCTTGGCAGTCCAATCCAATACCAGCAAAGCTGAATCTTTTCATAAAACCTTTGAAGAGATTAATAAACAGCGCTGCGATGATCGCAAATCAGTCGTTGAGAAAGGCTTAATATATAGTGCTTGCACTGCCAATGCAGGTGGTCGCGGTCAATTCAGATTTATTTCTGCATCGCAACATATAGCGGAGGCTCCAGACGTAGGTGGCATTGTCTACTGGTACTATCTCAACGGGAAAGTCGCCGTAATCACTTTTGCCCATAACGGAACATCATTTATGTTTGATCAGAGTGGCAAATTGCAAGCAGAATTAATTTCTGCTCAAAAGGTGATGGTCAATGGACAGGAACAGTTTCAAAATCGCTCGATCCGCACCAGCTTCAAAAAAGTAGAACGCGATCGCCTCGAAAAGCTTGCCAAAGATGGCGGCAAGGAGATTCTATCTAAGTTTAAATAAATTTGGAGATTAAGTAGCTCAGCATAAATAACCTTAAAACCTAGAAGCGTGGTTCGCCTGCGTAGCGGGTGAACCACGCTCTGGTTTTTGGTTTTAATTATGCCGAGCTACTTACAAGCTTCAAAGATTACCAAAATACAATCGCTATGCCATTGTGTTTTGGTACAACAAATCAACAGCATCAGAGATTATTTATGACTTATCGCTACATTCTTGTGGGTTCAATTTTACTAAGCGGCTTGATGACAATTTCTACTCAGTCACTAGAGGCTCAGGAGACTCCAGCGCTGTGGAGTCAATGCAAAAGAGTAATCGATAGAAATGCTGTGCGTTTACAATCTATCCCGAATGTAAAAGTGACAGGTAATAGTAAATTTGCTCCACTGCTAATCCCTTATCCCGATCGCAATGCTGGAATCAATCGCCGCTATATATTTGCTTTAAAAGGTACTGGTGTCAGTAACCTGCTGCAATCTCCTAAGTTGATGACTGAGATTACTCAAGAGATAACCGACAGTTGCGTTGGCACGGCTGTAGTCACTTTCGGGCGCGATCGCACTGGTGATTCTGTAAGTGTTGGATTATTCCCTAATGGCGAGGTTAAGCGATTCACCTGTGGTGCGGATCTTGATCGACGCACGCGCACTAGACCGCCCATGACTTGGGGACAGCAGGCTTGTGATCTCTAAAATTCTAAATTCCCTGTTCGCGCTTATCGCGGTTTTCAGTCAATAAGTGTGCAAGTTTCCGAACCATAGTTATTAAGAATTGCCGATCGCACACGCGACAAACAATGACAATGCGATCGCAATCCAAATATGTCATGACTGCGATCGCAACGTCGATTAGATTCGTTTTGAAGCAGGATTGTATATTGTGTGCCATGCCTCATGTGGACGTAGCCATCGACTGTTTCTCTACCTTCCGCAATAGTGACAGAAAATCCGTTAAGTTTCATGTTTTTACTCTGCTATGGTTCTTTTGGGTTTAGCGTTATACGGTTTGATTTTTAAGATTTTGCACTCTCTCTAAGTCTCGCTTAACTTCAAAACTAAGTTCGCGATTTTTAGGATCGGTATTTAGTGATTTATTAAGATATATTTCTGCTTCACGAAGTTTACCAACGAGAATTAATTCGCTACTCCAACGATGGTAAGTGACTGCTTTCCAATGGATTACTTCTGGTGAATTGGGAAACCTTTCGCTCATGCCCTCGACAACTGCGATCGCAACGACATATTTTTTTTGCTTGAGGAGATCTTGCACGCGCCGCAACATATCTAATTTGAGCCTTAGTTCTGGATCGCTATTAATCGGATCGACTTGATTATTGACTTGTTTTACCTCGATCTTGATTTTGGGATGAGGTTGAGGTGGACTACTTCTAGGTGGTGGTGGTGCAGGTTGCGATCGCGTTGCATTGGCAGCTTCTTTTTTAGCAAATATCTGCTTACTCAAATCCTCTTTATCAGAATCTTTGAGCATTTTGTATGCTTCCTGCACTAGCCGAAACTTATCAGTTGTTGTGGGATCATTTTGATTCACGTCAGGGTGATACTTCCGCGCCAAACGACGATAGGCGACCTTAATGTCATCTAAGGTCGCATTGCGCGGAACTCCTAAGAGTCGATAGCATTCGGATAAGTGCATGAAGTGATATTTGACTGTGAGGAGCCGATGATAATGCCAATTAAAATACTGATCAGAATTTGCCGCTATTCTGGCTTTTTGCGAATTGAGTATTTCCCTTTAGTCGTGATCGGCGAACCCTTATTTGCTTCTACAAGTTTGATGTATTTATCCAAAGCCTCCTCTTTGGTCGCGTGTTCAGAAATAACATGCACTTTCCGACTTCCAGACAGTTCGAGGACAACTTGATGCATAGGTAAATTAGGTAGGAAATATCCTGAAACTTAAAAAAATAGTCTAGCAAATAAAAACCCATAAAGTAAAAGGGGCGCAAAGCGCCCCCTTTTACTTTATGGGTTTTGCTAGAGTCTAGCGTTTCGCAAATTTCTTAGTGAGCTTGCGTAAACGAATTGATTCTGGTGTGACCTCAAGGATTTCATCGGGACCGATGTATTCCAAGGCGCGTTCGAGACTCATCTCGATCGGCGCTTGTAACTGCACGATGTCATCAGCACCAGCCGCCCGCATGTTAGTCAGCTGCTTGCTCTTACATACGTTCAAGTCCATATCTTGAGGACGATTATTTTCACCGATGATCATGCCTTTATAAACCTTAGTACCAGGCTTAATAAAGAACACACCGCGATCTTCAGCATTCTTCAAGGAGAACTCAGTCGCCGTACCTTCTTCAAAGGAGATCAGTACGCCATTACGACGGGCGCTGATTTCGCCAGCCGAAGGACGGTAATCGAGGAAACTATGGTTCATGATGCCAGCGCCACGAGTAGCACGCATAAAGTCACCACGGAAGCCGATCAGTCCACGGGCAGGAACAACGAACTCAAGCTGAGAGCGTCCACTGCTGGACATTTGCATATCGACCATTTCGGCGCGGCGTTGACCGAGGCGCTCGATACAACCACCGACAGCATCTTCAGGAACGTCAAGTACGAGACATTCGTAGGGTTCGCACTGCTTGCCGTTGAGTTCGCGGTAAATAACTTGAGGCTGCGTAACTTGGAATTCGTATCCTTCGCGACGCATGGTTTCGATCAAGATGCCGAGGTGAAGTTCACCGCGACCTGCAACCGCAAAGCGATCGGGGAATTCAGGGTTTTCTTGAACGCGCAAGGCTACGTTAGTTTCGAGTTCGCGCATTAGGCGATCGCGAACTTGACGAGTAGTAACTAGCTTGCCTTCTTGACCCACAAATGGTGAGTCATTAACGCAGAAAGTCATCTGCAAAGTGGGTTCGTCCACCTTGATCATTGGCAGAGCTAAAGGCTCGTTCGGGCAAGTGATGGTTTCGCCAATGTTAGCTGTCGCAAATCCCGAAACCGCAACGATGTTACCTGCGGAAGAAGTTTGCAATTCAACCCGTTTGAGACCGTCAAATCCTAACAGCTTGGTGATTTTGCCTTTGACAATCTTGCCATCTTCAGAGATTAGCGCTGCTTGTTGTCCAGAGGTAATTGTACCGTTGTGGATTTTGCCGATGACGATGCGACCGAGATAATCGGAATAGTCAAGGGTCGTAACTTGTAACTGCAAAGGCTTTTCAGGATCGCCAACTGGGGGAGATACGTGATGTAAGACCGCCTCAAACAAAGGCTTCATATCGATACCTTCATCTTCGAGCTTGTCTTTAGCAAAGCCCGCCATACCTGAAGCAAATAGGTACGGGAAATCGCACTGATCGTCATCTGCGCCAAGTTCAAGGAACAGATCAAGGACTTTACTGACGGCGACATGGGGATCAGCAAATTCGCGATCGATCTTGTTTATTACCACCATTGGACGCAAGCCTTTTTCTAGCGCTTTTTTCAGTACAAAGCGAGTTTGGGGCATTGGACCTTCGTTGGCATCAACGATCAGCAAACAGCCTTCGACCATGCCAAGCACGCGCTCAACTTCGCCACCGAAGTCAGCGTGTCCAGGGGTGTCAACGATGTTGATCAGAGTGTCTTTGTATTTGACGGCAGTATTCTTGGAAAGGATAGTAATGCCGCGCTCACGCTCTAAGTCATTGGAGTCCATCACGCATTCGACAAGGGCTTCACCTTCACGAAAAGCGCCAGATTGCCTGAGGAGTGCGTCTACTAGAGTGGTTTTGCCGTGATCGACGTGGGCGATGATGGCGACATTGCGGATAGGGAGAGACATGGGTGATGTATCGAGTTGATCGAAAAACTTATTATTTCTTTATCTATTATGCGTGAAGTTGACAAAAAACTTTGTGTTTATGCCTACGTTGCGATTCTCAACAAAAAAGGCGGCGCAAAGCGCCGCCTTTTTTGTTTTTTATAAAGGGCTTAATCCACTTTGTTGCAGCAAGTTAAATGAGTCTTTGAAAATCATCACCACTCCTAAGCCAAGCAGAATTACTAAGCCGCCTTGCATGACATTATTTTGTAATTCTTCAGGCAATGGCTTCCCACCACGCAAAGCCTCGATCGCTAAAAATACTAGTTGACCACCATCGAGAGCGGGTAAGGGCAAAATATTGATAATGGCAAGATTAATACTAATAATTGCCGTGAAATCAAATAGTGCCGCCGCATCAGACTTAACTAGCTCAGAACCCATCGCCACGATCGCAACGGGACCAGAGAGTTGCGAAGCCGTATTTTTAAAATTAGTAGCCAGTTGTTTTAAGCCTTGGACAGTCATCACAACTAGGCGCTCAAAACTTTGGGTGGCGTTATCAAAGGCTTCGGCTAAGCTCTTGACAGCACGGCGGTGGGGCTTGCCTGTGAAGTCTAGTCTCACGCCGATGCGACCTTTACCTGATTCGCCATCGGGCAAGATCGGTATTTGTAAAGATTTGCCGTCGCGCATGACTTGTAAATCGACGCTTTGATTGGCATTTTTAGCGATCAGAGTCTGAAATCGATCGAGCGTGGTGAGGCTCGTATCAAAGCTTATCCCATTTGCAGACAGGACGATATCACCAGCTTGTAAACCTGAAACGGCGGCGGGTGCATTTGGTTCAAGAATTTTTGTGATTCTTACACCTGCCTGATCGACCGTGCCGATGCCAACGCTCAAGGTCATCACTAGTAGGACTAGGTAAGCAAAGACAAAATTGGCAATTACGCCCGCGCTGATTACGATCGCCCGATCCATAATTGGACGATTTTTCATTAAATTGGGATCGTTGGCAGGAATGTCGCTCTCTTCATCGTCATCAGGAAAGCCGACATAACCGCCAAGGGGAATTGCTCGGAGTGCATATTCTGTTTGTTTGTCTTGATATTTCCATAGCACGGGACCAAATCCAATCGAAAATCGATTGACATGAATGCCCTGTACACGAGCAGCCATAAAGTGACCGAGTTCGTGAACCAAAATCAGAATGGCAAGAACGGCAATTGCAGGCAAGGCGGACATAGGCTTCGCTTTAATAGTTGAGAATTTCTGAAACTTTTAATATTGTAAGCAGAG
>JAYUSC010000310.1:0-1722 GCA_043755885.1 Pseudanabaena sp.
TACTGACTAATTCCCAAAATTTGTCTGAGTGATTCATATGGACTGTGTGGCAAAGCTCATGAATCAACACATATTCCACCACATTGGTTTCGAGGAATAGGAGTTTGTAGTTGAGGCTGATGTTGCGGTTGCCAGAGCAGCTACCCCATAGAGTCTTTTGGCTACGCACTGCGGTAGTGCGATAGGGTAACTTGGCGTTGATGCTAACTTTGCGTAACCAAACAAACAAATGTTTTTCGGCTTTTTGGATCAGCCATTGCTTTAAGAAAAATTTGCAAGCCTCGATATCGCCAATATTGCCATTCACAACCAGCTTTAGCTCAGATTTACTTTCTTGGACTGCGATCGCTCTTGATTTTGTAGGAGTCTGGTGATACTCAATCTGCCATTCTTCGCCTAGCGATCGCAGATTGATGCTGTCAGGTAACGCATGGGGATCTTGTGACTGAAAAAAGGCTTCTCGCTGACTAAGTTTGCGCTGATTGCGAATAATCCAATCGCGCTTTTTTTGAACAAGCTCAGGAACCTTTTGGCGATCGTAATCCACAGGGATAACGACTTCTAAACCAGATTCTACAGATAATGAAAGACGCACAGATCTGGCGCGATCGCTCACACGCACGGTGTAGGCTGGTAAATCACCATTAATTTCAGCATTAATTAAAGACTTGGAACCAGATGCCATATGTTTGATTTTGAGCTTTAATCTTGAAGCAAAATTGTGCCAGCAAAGCGTGCATTTATGCGATCGCGCTCACGGTGGGCATTACTCCGATTAGTATAAGTCCGCACTTGAATATAAGATTTACCTTTGAAAACAGTCACAAAAGCATCGGGGGAAAGTTCACGGATCTGTTTTAAGGTATTAGCATTGGTATTGGGAACCAAAACGCGATAAATCGTGGCAGTAGAAGTGGGGTTGCTTGAGGAGATTGGGGGAGTAGGGCTATTGGGTGATCCTGCGATCAGTGATGCACCTATTACTTGAGCTGCTAGTCCTTGAGATCGAAGCCTTGTCGCGATCGCATTGGCACTTTGTTGACCTGATAGTGGTGCGGCTAAAAGTACTGAACGATTATTAAATGTTGCTAAAATGGCGCTCTTGCCAGATAGGTTTTGCACCTGTTGAATTGCCATATTTGGCTCTTGGTTTAATTCCACCAAAACTACAGATGCTTGTAAATTAGCAGGAATATCATTCATTTTTGCGGAGAAAGAATGGACTACTGCATCTAGCCCTAAAGCGCGTAATTGATTGGCGCGAAATGTCGAAGACTGGATATTATCAAAACCACCAAAAAAAGTCATGGAGCCGTTGAGATAACTACATGGTACAGCGGCGATCGCTAGAAATTCTGGTAACTGAGGTAGTTGATTGACGGGACGATCGAGGATGACGACATAGCGCCGATTGGTTAGCTGTGGGCAGGTGAGTGGAGCGCTTGCAGACTGGGCGATCGCAGTTGATGTCTTGCCTAGATCAGTTGTTAATACAAGGCAAGCTATAAAAATACTGCTAGCGACATAACTTGCTTTTGGAGCCGCCATTTTGATCATGAGTTTGATCCTCTTTATCGGAAGATTGGGTTTAAAACCCCGTGCTTCTAGCACGGCTTTACACTACAATATAGTTAATACCGCAGGGCATACGGAAATTCACGCTTGAGAAGCTAGTTGCAAGACTAGGTATCACTAAGTAAGACCATGCTAGGGCAAGTCCTA
>JAYUSC010000311.1:0-1721 GCA_043755885.1 Pseudanabaena sp.
TTGATCATTGCGAAACCCTTGATCGGCTATGTTTAGCAAGTCATGGTCATTTACCATATTTACTATCCTTGCTAAAGGGTTGTTTACAAGCGCAAGATCTGCCAATTGAGCTTGACACGCTCAATCAAGTCTTGGAATGCGATCGCAATACTCGCTTATCCACAATTTGCGATCGCGATCGGCGAGATTTACATAACTGCCTAACCAACGCATATGCACTCACCCCCACAGCCATCAATTTATACCGCCGCCTTTTGCTGTTTGCCCACCACGATACTCAGGGCTATTGGTTTAGCAGCCCTTTCGTAGCCCAAAATTAAGGGGAGTAGTCACAAGTCTAGGGCAAAGCATACCCACATTAAAACAATCTAAAAAAACATGAATTTCTGTGGGAATGCTTTGCCCCTACATAGGGATCGGCGGGATTATTTAAGCTGCAACCAATTGCTCAGCTTCTTGGGTGAGACGCTCAAAAGTAGCTCTCATCTTCAGACCCACGATAATTTGTAACAGCCCAGTGCCGTTATTAGAACCAGGATAGTCAGGATGCTTGCGTAATAGCTCGGTCAGTTCACCGTAATACTTCGTATCGATGCTGCTGAGATGGCTCTCGATATAGACCATCTCATCAAGGCGATCGAATTGTCCATCGATCTCCAAGATGCTGGCTGGTTGACCAAGCCAGCTATCTGGCCCCGAAAATAGCTTGATCCCTGGATAAGAACAAGTCAACTTTGTACCGCAAGGAATCCAAGAAATTGTGGAACCTTGATCAAATAAGTAAGCTGGCTCTAGCCCCTCAACACTGCTGCGTTGAACTAAGCGTACCCGCAATACTTTTCGCTCAGTATCATTGGCAATCAGATTTGTGGGCAGGATTTGGATCACCACATCAGCATGGGCTTTTTGAGGATCAATGTATGCCTCAAAGTCTGGTCTACGTGATTCGATCGCTTGCATGACATCAGCAAGGGTGTGACCACGCTCAGCCATGTCCCGCTGAATTTTCCAAGCAATTTTGACTTCATCACTGAGATCAAGATAAATGCTGAAATCTAGCAGTCCGCGCACGCGCTCGTCATAAATCGGATGCAAGCCTTCGATCACAATCACTTTATTCGGCTCAACCAATTCCGCAGGATCAAGTAAACCTGTCTCATGGTTGTAGATCGGTTTCATGATTGATTTGCCATCTTTGAGAGCTTTGATTTGCTCATACATCAGGTCAAAATTGTTAGCACGAGGATCAAGTGCGGTAATTCCCGTTTCCTTGCGTTGTTTGCGATCTAGGCTGTGATAGTCATCCAGACAAATCACGGTCATAAATTCTTCGCCGAACAAGTCATTTAATCTACGTAAAAATGTGGACTTGCCACAACCAGAGTCTCCTGCAACTCCGATCACCACAACGCGGTTGGGCTTACTGCTCATAATTCTGAACCGATCCTTATAAAAATGTATTTATTATCACTTCTTTCCCAACCTCCAATCTACCAAAACAGTGATCTCCCTACAAGTTTAATTTTGACTTGCTTTTAATAATGGTAGTCATTTGTGAATTTAAAATAAAAACATAGCTATAGCCACTTACAGCAATTTGCTTACAAATCTGCCACCAATAAAAATATAAAACCCATTGCGCGGCTGCGCCCTGCGACTCTTATTGTGGCGGGTTTGCTCGAACATTTCTCAAACCCCATTCATAGAGTTGCGGCGCTTCG
>JAYUSC010000312.1:0-1720 GCA_043755885.1 Pseudanabaena sp.
AGAAGGGGAGCAAGATTGCTGTCTTTTTCTTGTTCCCCTCTCCTGCGGGAGAGGGGCTAGGGGTGAGGGCTTTGGTTAACTTCTACGTAACATGAGTTAGTATTAATGGAGCGAAGTAATCGCCTCAGTTAGAGTTTGGCTAGGGCGCATCGCCTGACTAGCTTTATCAGAATCAGCGAAATAATAGCCACCGATATCAACAGATTGACCTTGAGCGGCGCTCAATTCCAGCAGGATTTGGCTTTCTTTATCCTTCAAGGTCTGCGCCAACTGTGCAAATTTTGACTTTAGATCTAAATTCTGATTCTGTTGCGCTAGAGCTTGCGCCCAGTAAAGCGCGATATAAAAATGACTACCACGATTATCGATGCCGCCACTCTTGCGAGAGGGCGATTTATCGTTATTGAGATAGAGACTGTTGGCTTGGTCTAGAGCTTCTGCCAAGATCTTCGCGTTCTCATTGTTGGTTTTGCGTCCGAGGTCTTCCAGCGTAACTGCGATCGCAAGAAATTCTCCGAGCGAGTCCCAACGCAAATGTCCTTCTTCGAGAAACTGCTGAACGTGTTTAGGAGCAGAACCACCCGCACCAGTTTCAAACAGTCCACCACCAGCCAGCAATGGCACAATCGAGAGCATTTTAGCGCTAGTACCAAGTTCGAGAATCGGGAATAAGTCCGTGAGATAATCCCGCAATACATTGCCAGTCACGGAAATCACATTTTTACCCGTTTTAATTTGTTCGCAAGTAAATTTCATCGCCGCCACAGGTGACATGATCTGAATATCTAGCCCTGCGGTGTCATGGTCTTGCAAATAAGTCTTGACCTTGGTAATCAGATTCGCATCATGGGCGCGATGTTCATCCAGCCAAAAAATCGTAGGATTTGCTGTGGCTCTAGCACGATTGACAGCAAGTTTGACCCAATCTTGGATCGGCAAGTCCTTGGTTTGACACATCCGCCAGATATCACCCTTGGCGACATGATACTCGATTAGTACAGTCCCTGTTTCATCACTAACGCGCACTACACCATCAGCAGAAACCTCAAAAGTCTTATCATGGGAACCATATTCTTCAGCCTTCTGCGCCATCAAACCGACATTGGCGACATTGCCCATCGTGGTGACATCAAAGGCTCCATTTGCCTGACAAAACTCGATACAGGCTTGATAGATAGTGGCATAACTGCGATCGGGAATCATCGCCTTGGTGTCGTAAGCCTTGCCATCCGCACCCCACATCTTGCCAGAAGTCCGAATTGTCGCCGCCATGGATGCGTCAATAATCACATCGCTAGGAACGTGCAGATTGGTAATCCCCTTGTCGGAGTTAACCATCGCGAGACGCGGCTGATTCTCATAAACTGCTTCCAAATCTGTTGCGATCGCAGTTTTCTGCTCAGTAGGCAAAGCTTGAATCTTGGCATAAACATCGCCCAATCCATTATTAGGGTTAATTCCCAATTGTGCGAAGACATCTGCATGTTTTGTAAATACATCTTGATAATAGACCGTCACCGCATGACCAAATAGAATCGGGTCAGAGATCTTCATCATCGTTGCCTTGACATGAAGAGATAGCAAAATATCTTCTGCTTTTGCCTTGGCAATTTCCTGAGTATAAAAAGCCCGTAGAGCCTTGACACTCATCACCGCAGCATCAATTACTTCGCCTTCCAGTACAGTAGTTTTTTCCTTAAGAACTTGAGTGGAACCATCG
>JAYUSC010000313.1:0-1719 GCA_043755885.1 Pseudanabaena sp.
GATTTGGTGCGGGGGAGTCCAGAGAGTCGGCGCAATTGGTTAGATACGGTATTGATTCAACTAGAGCCGATTTATATCAATCTTTTACAACAATATAATCAAGTTTTGCGGCAACGTAATGCTTTATTAAAATCGATCAAACAAGGACAAATCGCATATGAGCCACAACAAATGGCGCTGTGGGACGCTCAATTGGTGACGACAGGGACGCGATTAATCAGAAGGCGATCGCGTTTATTGGATCGATTAACGCCGCTTGCCCATACTTGGCATCAAGCGATTAGTGGCGGTACTGAGCATTTAGAGATTACTTACGTTCCCAAATTTGCTTTCTCGCCGACGGATCCAGTTGAGCATATTCATCAAGCTTTTTTTGAGGCGCTGTTACAGAAAGCGATCATTGAGCAACATCAAGGCACTAGCTTAGTTGGTCCACATCGCGACGAGGTTTTGCTAACAATTAATGCTACACCTGCGCGTGAATATGGCTCGCAAGGGCAACAGCGCACTTTAGTCTTGGCGCTAAAACTTGCCGAGTTAGAATTGCTGGAGTCAGTAGTTGGAGAGCCACCATTATTGCTCTTAGATGATGTCCTTGCTGAGCTTGATCTCCAAAGGCAAGATCATCTACTAAATGCGATCGGCGATCGTGTTCAGACAATTATTACAACTACACATCTAGGTTCATTTGATGCTCAGTGGCTAAATTCCGCCCGAATTTTTCAAGTAGAAAGTGGCAAAATCTTATCTTAAGAAACAAAAAACAAGCTTGCAAAGCAAGCTTGTTTTTTGTTTCTTATTCGTCGTCTTCTGCACCAACTTGACGCAGATGAATATGTTTACGTCCGAGACGAATTTCTAACTCGTCACCAGCCTGTAACCCCATCAATTGTGTATACGCTGAGCCGATTAGTAGGTTGCCATTTTTCTGCACACTAACGCGGTAACTAGCACTACGTCCACCTTTGCCACTACCTTTCGCTTCAAGCTGTATGCCATCAGCCTCCATCAAGGCGTTATAAAACTTCATCAAGTTAACACGCGCTTGATTGTTCTTAGTAACAGTGGCATATCCACAAGCCTTAGCTTTTTCTTCTTTCGACAGATGTTCTAGTTCTTTGACTTTTTGCAACAATGCATCGCCAGAGAGTTGAACTGGTTGTTTAGCTTTTGCCATTTGTTTTTAACAGTTTAATATTTAATATTTTTACGTTAGTATCTAAGATAATTGTACTACTAGTCAAACTTTTTTATAAAGATATACAACCCATTTATATCAATCTGAAATCTCAAAAATAAAGGCTATATCCAACAAGAAAATTTTGTAAGTTCTCCTTGCTGGATAGCTATTATTTGATCAATGCATTAAAAGCGTCCTTCATTTGAGAGCCAGAAATCGTGACGCGACGACCAATTTACAACCTTCAAATAGGGCGATCGCCTCATCAACAGCCCCTTACCAGAGCAAATCTTCCACCTTGGTTAGGGCGTAAAGAACCGCCAACATCGTAAAGATGTTCTTTCAAATGATACCAGTCTAGTATTTCAAACTTTTGCGCTGACGGTGCTATCGCTTTGAATAAATTCCATTTAGCGATAAAATTTACACAGGTATAAAAACATGAAAAAGCTATTACTCGTTGAATCTCCATCCAAGTGCAAAACCATCCAAGCCATCCTCGGCAGTGAATGGCAAGTGGAAGCTTCCTTTGGTCACTT
>JAYUSC010000314.1:0-3999 GCA_043755885.1 Pseudanabaena sp.
GCCCGCGTAGCGGGCGACCTGCGCTTCTGGGTTTGGGTTTTAATTATGCTGAGCTACTTGCTAGGGATTTTTTTTGAGGTGTGCGATGTCCGAACTACGTGACTATCAACAGCGGGTGATCTCCGAAATTTATGCGACTTGGCAGTTGGGTAAGCGAGCTGTTTTGCTAGCCATGCCAAGTTTCGAGATCGCGATCCAACTCCAATCAGTAAATATGATTATGTACCTTGCCATACTATTAGGCTTAATATTAAAAATACACTTCAAAAATTTTATACAATTTCGTGAATTATTATTTTCCTGCTGACCCTCCATATTTTTTGTTTGCCATTTCTCTTGTCGCTGGACTCGCTTGTGGGCGGTCATTTGAAGTAACCCTCCGCAATCTTGTTAACGTCTGGTCAAGAAGCAAGTCTTCTCGCACCATGCTAGAACTAAAAAGTGCCAGTATCAAAGTCCCCTACCTCGGCATGACTGTCAGCATCGCTGTCTTCATGTCAACAGGGCTAGAGGTATTTGGTTTACCGACTCTATTTGGCTACATCGTCGCGATTCCGATCACCGTCGGGATTGCGCTCCTCGTTTGGCGACAACTGGGGCAGATGTTGGTTGAACTAGAACGGGGTGGCTCAGCAGCATTAGATCTTGATTCATTTGAAGGTTGATTTACATAAATTTTAAAAAGCCCTACTCAGTAAGGCTTTTTAAAATTTATCTGTGCAATAACTAGTAGGCTTTTGCCAAGGCTAATCAATTAATGGATGCTAAAGAATTTTTGCAAAAATATCGAACGGGGCAGAAAGTATTTTCTAACGTTGTTCTAGTAGGAGTCGATTTACAAGCGATAGATCTTCACAAGGTAGACTTTAGCCACGCCCTGATGAGCAAGGCTAACTTGGCGGGCGCTAAGCTTTGTCGAGCTAATCTCACTGGTGTGGATCTAAGCTTTGCTAATTTGACTAATGCTGATCTACATCGGGCTAATTTGCGCCATGCGAATTTTAAGGGGGCTGATTTACGAAAAGCGGATTTACGTGGGGCTGATTTACGTGGGGCGAATTTGAGTTGGGCAAATATACAAGAGGCTCTTTTTGAGGGCGCTCAAATGACAAATACTAATCTAGATAACGCAAAAAAATAGAAAAGGGTCGCAAAGCGACCCTTTTTGTCAAGCCCAAGAATTGGGCTTTTAAGCTTCGCCTGTAATTGATAGCCCTTCTACCCAAATCTGTGGCGCTACACCTGAAGGCGTGATTTTTACTTCGGGTTCAATAAAGGCGATCGCCTTCAGCAATTCTAAAATATCGCCTGCGACAGTTGCCGACTCGACACTGATGCGATCGCCTTTATTGACCAGCCAGCCATCAAAGGGCAAGGAGAATGAACCCTGCGATGCTTGCACACCTGCATGGAGCGCTTGCAAATCGTCGATTAAAATTACATTTTCGGCAGTTGCCAAATCATAAACGGTCTGATTGGAAATATTAGCCTCGCTACTGCGTTCAATATGGAAAAAGTTAGGACTAACAGAAACCTTTGCGCCAACACTACCATTTCCTGTGGGTTTGGCGTTTAAGCGTTTTGCAGTTACAGAACTGTGCAAGAAGTTAGTTAATACTCCATTCGTAATTAAAGGAGTGCGGCGAGTGGGAGTTCCTTCTCCATCAAATGTTGATGCGCCTACATTGCCAATATGAAGTTCATCATCGCTGACATTTAATAGTGGTGAAGCGATCTGTGTGCCTATAGACTCTGGATTAGAGAGGCTGTTTTTATCAAGAATGCTCTGAGCATTGAAGAGACTTGAGAAAGCACTAATTAAGCTCAAAAAGGCTTCGGGAGAGAATACAACTAAATATTTACCAGATTTGATTTTGTCGTAGTTCAAATGGCTAATCGTTTTGTCGGCTGTTTCTTCAACACAACCCTTGACATCTAAGCCTTCAAAACTACGGTTGACGCGATATGCGCCACCACTGCGAGGTTTTCTACCCGCTTCTTCGGTTTTAGTATAGAGATAAATAGAACTAAAAGAACTATTCTCATTTCGCATTGCACCAGCGCTGTTTAAATAGAAGCGGCTGACATCACGCTGCGATAAGCCGTTATAAGGAACGCCTGCGATCGCAGTATGTTTTGCTAATAAGTCCTTTTCTGCGCCCAAAAGGGTCTCGACTAGTTGTTCAATCGCAGTTTGCGGTGAGGTTTGTAATTCGCGAGGTGCGATATCTGCGATCGCTTCGGGGCTAAAATCAGGAATATTTTCTTTAGCACCAAAGAAACTTGCTTCGTGGGCGCTTTGGAGGGCGAGTTCTAGTCCAATGCGATCGATATTGGTGGTAGAAGTTACACCCACAGTACCTTGATCATTCCAAACCCGCACAGTGATGCTAGCACGGTTGGATGCCGACACCTGTTTGGGTGCGCCGAAGTCAACTTCGGCGCTGGTTTCATCGACGATCGCGCCATAAATATCAAATTTGTTAATCTTTAGCTTGCTTGCTGTCTCTTTCGCATTGGAGACTAACTTTTCCACACTGAGCGCTGATGACATAAACCTTTTTATCTTGTTAGTTGGTTATTTCATTTTAGCAACTATTGCTATTAGCGAAGCAGGGCAACCACGGAGAGATTGCACCTACACAAACAATTTAGATTCTGTAGCGGCTTTGCCACAGGGTTCAGCCCTAAACTTTCGCTATCTCATCCCAAATCTAGAGAACCTGAACCTGCATACTTTCCCATTGAGAAAGGCTGTAAGTTTTTAGTTGCAATGCATGAATTGCACCCGTATCAAGATGCTCCTGAATTGCGCCGTACACCAATTTGTGTTGCTTAATCATCGATAAGCCCTCAAACTGCTCCGCAACCACGATCGCAGAAAAGTGTTGACCATCATGATTAGGATCTTCAACTTGGACTTTAGCGTTAGGTAAAGCAGTGCTGATTAATTCGGCAATATTATTATGGGAAATCATGCTGGACAAACTCAAAATGTACAAAATCTAATTGGGCTTTTCACATTGTGACATGAGAGGTTAGGGACTCGTCGTAAAACAAGGAACCAATTTTTTATGGCGCGGCAGAGCCGCGCCATAAAAATTGGTTCCTTAAAATCTGCCGAAAATGATAGTATGGGTGGCGCAAGGCGCTGCCTATCTTACTCATTTTCGACATGAAGATTTAATGAAAATCGCAACTTGGAATGTAAACTCAGTTCGGACAAGGATTGTCCATGTTTGTGATTGGCTACAAGCAAATCCTGAAGTCGATCTGTTGTGTCTACAAGAAACAAAAGTCGTAGATGCTGACTTTCCACATACACCATTTACCGATTTAGGCTACCAGACTCACATTTATGGTCAGAAATCCTATAACGGCGTAGCCATTATTGCGCGATCGCAGGTTGAGGATATTCAAACTGGATTTGCCTCAGTATTAGGTGATATCGCAGAACCCAGCCTCGACGACCAAAAGCGCTTGATTACCTGTAGGTTTGGCGATACCCAAATCGTGAATATGTATGTCCCTAATGGCTCAGAAGTCGGCAGCGAGAAATATGAATACAAATTGCGCTGGTTAAAATTATTAAAATCATATCTGCAAGCATTGTTAGCTAAAAATGCCAATGTGCTGATTTGCGGAGACTTTAATGTCGCGATCGCAGATCTAGATATTTATGATCCGAAAGGGCGCGAAAACAAAGTGATGTCTACGGATATCGAGCGCGAAGCTCTTGCTGAAATCTTAAATCTTGGGTTTAAAGATATATTTCGGAAGTTTGAATCTGATGGCGGTTACTATAGTTGGTGGGACTATCGTTCTGGCGGGTTTCAACGCAATCGCGGTTGGCGGATTGATTACCATTTTCTGACCGAGGCTCTCTATGAAAGAGCTACAGCCTGTGCGATCGATCCTGAGCCTCGGAAGCTCACTCAGCCTAGCGATCACACGCCTGTGATTGTGACAATCGATTAAGCTATGTAGGCGTGGGTCGTC
>JAYUSC010000315.1:0-3990 GCA_043755885.1 Pseudanabaena sp.
CTCGCATGAGACCCTTGCCAACACCAAGAAGGTCTCTCAAAACTCCAAAGCCCAAAAAGCTTACCCTGTAATCTGTCCCGCTTTAAGTTGCTACCCCTCAGAGACAGGGGAAATTTCTCAAAGATTATTTAGAAGATCATGTTGAGACGCTGCTGAATAAGAGGCTTTTTGGGATGCAAGCACGGTTCACCAAAATGCCAATAGATGTATTGGTAGCAATTTCTGATTCTGGCATTATCAATCGCCCCAAAAATGACAAGCTGGATATTGTCTGTAAAGCCGATCAAATTTCCGATAAGGTCAAGACGATCGCCAAGGAATATCGTAAAACAAATAGCCTACTCAACCTTAGCTTAGAGGCAGCCTATGAGCTTGCAAAGGATGAAATCCCCCGAATTAGTCAGTTTCTGTTAATTCATAACAAACCCGCAAGAATCAAGGTATCTTCGATCAATACGAGCAGTCAATTTCCAGATAATTTAAAGCAATCCGATTTAGTTATTGAAGCTCCTTCAGTCGCTAATGCGATCGCAACAGTAAAACCAGCATCACCACAGAAAAAGATTATTTCCGTCGCGACCAGCAATGTTCAAAAAACAGACATCAAACTTAAGCCAGTCGCCAAATCCGTAAAATCAGCTTCAACAAACACTTGCTCCCATTGCCAAAGCCCAAATCTGTCATTGGTATAGGTTCACAGTTATTTCTTCAAGTGTAACGATTGTGGTGAAAATACGGCAATCAAAAATATTTGTCCGTTCTGTCGCGATCGCGAAAAAACCAGAAAAAGTGCCTTGCAGTTTTTTCGTGAATGCGAAAAATGCAGTACTTCGCAGTTGTTTCACACAAATTCCTAGACATTTACAAATATCATCATGGTTAGGCTATATTCCGATAAGGGACTTACAAGAAATAATAAAACCGAAAAAAGAGTAAGTGGCGGCGCTTCGCGCCGCTGCTTACTCTTTTTAACGAAAACCTTTTCCTTGTGAAGATGCTACCCATAACATTAGCTCTCCGTCAGCATTAGCCGCCGCTAACTTTTTGCCTTGTGGTTGCCATTGCAAAGCCGTAATCTCGCCCATTGGGGTTTCTAATGCTTGCACCCAATCTTTAGCGTCTTTCCAAATCGCAATTCGACCATTTTCATCAGCGGAGGCGAGTACTTCTGATTTGGGCTTAAAGGCGACAAAGCCGACAATACTGTTATGCCCCTTAATCACTTCACCTTCCCAACCAATATTCAGATCGGCATGTTTTTCCCAGACAACCACATCGGAACCACTAGAGGAAGCCAATAGCGGCGAAGTTTTGCTAGCTGACCAATCAAAGCAACGAATCTTGCCAGGGAAACCCTGCATCCGCCAAGGTGAAGTATCAAAATCAGGGCCTAGCCATTGCATCACCACAACCAAATTATCAAGGGTACTGGCGACCAGATATTCACCTGCGCGATCCCAAACCATTTTGGCCGTAGCCGTCGGCATTTCAAACCGAATCGGATCTTCATACCAATCCTTGGCTGACCAAACCTTCAGCCCACCATCACCGCCCACCGTAAGTAATTCGCCGCTGGGATGCCATGCGATCGCAAGTACTGTCGATTGCTCAAAATGTAAAGTCGTCACAATATCTAGCGTCTCCGCGCTCCAGATTTGGACATATTTGCCAAAACTAAACGCAAATTCGGGCTTTGTGGGATGCCAGATCAGATGCTCGATCCATGTTGTGCCAAGATCGAGCGTGGCTGCGATCGCAGGTTGTTCACCAGCTAAGTCCCAGACGCGGACTTTCCCATCCTGCCCCCCCGCCGCAATCCAACGCCCATCTGCCGAAAAGCCTAAACAATCTACTGAAATTTCTGTTGGTGTTTGTAATTCAATTAGCTTTTGAGAAAGATCATTACCTGCTTTTACGTCATCAAATAGCGTTACCTCGCCCGAAGCTGTAGCCGCAACGAGATATTTGCTATTGGGTGACCATGCGATCGCAGTTATATATTCACTGAGTAAAATTTGCGATTGAGGTTGGGGATTTAGAATCAGCGTGGTCTTAGGCTTGGGCATAGTAATTATTTGGTTGTCTCCATTTATTGGCTCTCATGGATTTTAACCCAGTGCAAAGCGCTACATACATCACTTCGCCTAACTAAGAGGTACAGTAAAATTTTAAAAAGTGCCGCTTCGCGGCACTTTTTAAAATTTTACTGGGTTTTAAGTCAGCGCAAAGCGCTATCTATCACCGCGTGCTAGCATAATTTCATAGGTGTTTTCGTTCAGGCTAACCCAGCACCGCTTTCGACCAAATTAATTTCAGACAATCAGCACAGAAGCTTAGCAAAATGACAAACTTGTTTCCCATCCTCGCCGCATCCGATCCTCTTGTCGCAGGCTTTATCGGCAAAGAAATCGAGAGACAGCGCAATAATATCGAACTCATTGCCAGTGAAAATTTTACGTCCCTCGCAGTTATGGCGGCGCAGGGATCAGTATTAACTAACAAATATGCCGAAGGGCTACCCTCCAAACGCTATTACGGCGGTTGTGAATTTGTAGACGAGATCGAATCGATCGCAATCGAACGTACCAAAGAATTATTCGGCGCAGCTCATGCCAATGTCCAGCCCCACTCTGGCGCACAGGCTAACTTTGCCGTATTCCTAACCCTGCTCAAACCAGGTGATACCTTCATGGGTATGGACTTGTCCCACGGTGGACATTTGACTCACGGCTCACCTGTGAATGTTTCGGGCATGTGGTTTAACAAAGTCCATTATGGTTTAAATAAGGAAACCGAACAGCTAGATTTTGATTTGATTCGTGATCTTGCTTTGCAACATAAACCCAAATTAATCATTTGCGGCTATTCGGCTTATCCCAGAATTATTGATTTCGTCAAATTCCGTGCGATCGCCGATGAAGTTGGCGCATACCTGATGGCAGATATTGCGCACATCGCAGGTTTAGTCGCATCAGGACATCATCCTAATCCGATTCCCTATTGCGATGTCGTTACTACCACCACCCACAAAACTTTGCGTGGTCCTCGTGGCGGGCTGATCATGACTCGCGATGCTGCACTTGGTAAGAAATTCGATAAATCGGTCTTCCCTGGTTCTCAAGGTGGTCCCCTTGAGCATGTAATCGCCGCTAAAGCGATCGCCTTTGGCGAAGCATTACGTCCTGAGTTCAAAACATACTGCGGACAAGTAATTGCCAACTCTCAAGCGCTTGCTGCTCAATTGCAAGAACGCGGCTTTAAGCTGGTTTCTAATGGAACTGATAACCACTTGTTGCTGGTCGATCTACGTTGTATCGGCATGACTGGTAAAGTCGCTGACTTGTTAGTCAGCGGCATCAATATCACGGCTAACAAAAATACAGTTCCATTCGATCCTGAATCTCCTTTTGTAACCAGTGGTATTCGCCTCGGTTCTCCTGCGATGACTTCTCGCGGTTTGAAGGAATCTGACTTCCGCGAAATTGGCAATATTATCGCCGATCGCCTTTTAAGCCCTGATAGCGATGCTGTCCAAGCTGATTGTCTCGCAAGAGTTCAAGCTCTCTGCGATCGCTTCCCGCTCTATCCTGAACTTGAGTATCCAGAGCTCAGTATGAAGGAACCTGCTCTAGCAGTCTAAATAAAATCTAATTCACAAAAAAAGGAAGGTACATGACATGTACCTTCCTTTTTTTGTGATGATGAAGATGCGACTAAAAAGAACTTACTCTACTGCGGCGAGGTATTGTTAACTTCAGCACTTACGGAACTACAAATAATAGTGTTATTGCGTTAGTGTCATGATTTATTCGCGCTCTGGATGATTTATCACAAAAAGCTTGTAGGGGTTTAGCATTTGCGGCAATATTTTTATACTCTCCACAACCATCTCGAATCGCAAATGCTAAACCCTTTTCGCTTTCATCGATAAATTGTCCCTGCGTTACGAGTCTAGGGCAAAGCATTCCCACATTAAAATAATCTAAAAAA
>JAYUSC010000316.1:0-3987 GCA_043755885.1 Pseudanabaena sp.
TCTGCATCGTCGGAGTCATCAGCTTTTAGTCTCTTGAGCCTTTCTTCCAAAACAGACGAAACACCAGCATAGTCATGATTCCCCAAAAGCTTAATCGCCTCTTCGATTTCCATTGATTGAAAATAAGATGAGTATTCGACTAAATTGACTTCTTGACTACGCTCATTGCTCAATAAAAAACTGACCTCACCTCGAAAACTTGAAAGGCTCATAAACTGGACTGCTGAGGAGATTGCTGGTGTTCCTGCTTGGTGGCTGACGATTACGCGATCGCTTTTAGAAATCCACTTATTTTCCTCCCACTTCGCCAACCCTGCCTTTACTAGCGTCAATGTCGCATCCCAATCATCTAAGCCATTGTTTCCTGCTTCAGGCTGCAATGTTGCAAACTCAATCTTGGCGAACTCAAACTCTTGACGAAGATAATGTTCTAAAATTGGCTTAAGCGTGCAGGTGTCTTTCCAATAAGGACTATCAATAGTATTGCGATCGCAAATATCAAAAATCGCCTCCTGATCGGTTAGCAAAACAATAATGCGATCGGGATTTTTATTGTCATGTTCGAGCTTGTCAACAAAACCTTCTAGCAATGGAAATCTCAGGATTTTGAAGTATCGCTCGTCATCCAAGACATCTCCATACAAGTTTCCCAAAGCTCTAGCAGGAAAAGAGAAAAGTTTTTCTTCGTTCTTGTTCTTAGGTAATTCAGTTCTGAGGAATTTATTGTAAATTAGAGGAAGTTTCTTTTTCATCTGTAAATCCTTCCAATTCTTATCTGAAATCATCGCCACATCACTATTACCCGTTGTCAAAATCCAAACTAAAGTCATATGTTTAATCTCCAATCAAGTTACAAAAATTCCGTAACGATCGCACTAAAACAACTCAAAATGCGATCAAGTTCATTTAGATAAAAAACAGTGCTATCAAGAGTAAGCAGCTTATTTTCTAGTTTCAGGAATTGCCATAGGTTGCCAGTTGTGACACAACCATAAACCTTATTAATAGTTTCTCCATGTTTTTGGTTGTAGTAAATTGCACCATACATTTGAGCAGCACATTGCCCTAATCCATTTTCTAGATTGTCACGTTTAGCCTCCACGATCGCAATAATTGGCGTGCTAATAAAAGCTGAAGTTAGCCCTTTACCAATAATAAAGTCACATTCTCCGACTAACCCCTCATTGCGATCGCTATCCAAGTTTTTGCCAGAATAAATCGCCAGTTTCGCAGGAAAACAAGCTTCCACTTCTAGCAAAATCGGCGCGATAATAAATTCTGATTTTGCTTTTTCGCTGCTAGTTGTGAGCGCAAATTTTTTGCCTTTAGCCAAAGTTTCGAGCAACCAACTGCTGAGATGGATTTGACTTTCTAGGGTTGGGAATAATTCTCGCTCAATAAAATCAAGCGAAAACTTATCAACAACTTGCTCAATCGTAAAATCACTGTATGCCATAGTTTTATCCTCTATTTCTCAATTTTTGAGCTTTAATTTAAGTTTCTCTTGCAAAGGATTTTGATTGCCCCAAACATATACCAAACCATTTTCAGCGATCGCATCAAGAAACGGCTTGAGTTGATCTCCGCTATTTTGATGTTTCCATTTATCTCTCTGACTATGAAATACAGTCACAATCTCTAAATACTGTCCATTCCCAATTGGTAGCATCCGATGCCATACATGACTGAAGAATTCAGGCGGCTTAGTTTTTTGAGGATGCTCTCTATGGGGATTTCTACCCCCGATCGCTGGTGTTGTTTTGAATGTTGGATTGTGAAATAGTTCAATCGCACTACTTTCTTTTGTTACCTTAGCAAAAACGGTAAGTCTATCAGGATGCCATGCTTCTCTCCATGATTGATGACCTATTTGATTAGGTTCAAATTTCTGTTTACAGATATCATGCAAAGATTGCAAGAATTTTGCTAGATCGTTACTTGACTTGATGCCTAACCAATTTAGATCCCCCACACTAGGAAATTGCCAATGACAGCCAATCTCAAATTTTGTGTAAGTTCTATGGAAAAGCTGATGAGATGCTCTACGCCACGACTTGCCAAAACCACCCATCACAAAAGCAAATTTGAGAACCTGCTCCATGAAGCCAACATCTTCTTGGCTAGCATCAAAATATAAAATCCCTTCAGTTTTAAAAGTCTTAGTCTGCCCAAAATCATCATAAACTACATCTTTTTTCTGCTCCCAAAATATCTTTAATGCCCCAACATCACTAGAACTACCAAATAACCGCTCAACTTTTTTGTCAATACTGCCAGCATCATTGCTCACACCACCTAGCAACCTTTTTAAATGTCCACGCAAAGAAGCTTTAAACAAATTTGGTCGAAACTCTGGCTCATCACTACGGAGCGTGGGGCTAACTCCTTGACCGACTAAAGCCACACTCGCTTTGCTACTTGGTATAGCCGCAGGGCGTTGATCATTATATCCACCCATGCCATAACCTGTACTTGTCTTGCCACCGACTCCAAATGCGATCGCTTTCCAAAAAATATTTTCTACTTTTTTCCAATCAATGCTTGGATCAGAGCAACTAAATTCAAAAATCATCGTGGGTTTATACAAACTCACTGAGGCAAGAGCAGTAGCATTTTGTTTTTTGTCTGTGCCAAGTTGACGCTCTTGTTGCGGATGCACAACATCAAGCATTCTATATTTTACGTTTTGACCATTCCCATGACTTCCAGACCAGTCGCCAATAGGGTAGGCTCCATGAAAACGTAAGCCTAAACTACTTGGCGCTAGGTTTTTATCATCACCACAATATTTTTCTTTTTGAGCATCATCACAAGCACGGCGAAAGAGTCCTTTAACGCTGCTACCAGATAAAAAAGGTATCCCATTCTTTCCCATGATTGGACGCAAAATATTATCTTGCCCACAATTACTGAACAACCTGAATGGGAACTTAATTTTGATGCGAAAGATCGATCCATCGATACCCAGATTTGGTTCTCTGTTTTGATAGCGTGGAGTATTGTCTGTTGCTGATCGAGAATCAATCCATTCTTCGCGCCATTGCTCTAAGTGTTTATTATCACGACCAGCAAACTGCAAACTGCAACGATCATCAATCTGAGCGCGATACATTCTTGGTATCTCTTCAGGTGTGAAGTCCGCTTGACCACCTTTAGACTGCTCATTATTTTCCAGAGTAATACCTAGTGGCTGCGCCAATTGATTTAATCCTTCAAGTCCTTTGATCTTAATTTTGGGCATATCTTTAATCTCCTTTCACTTTGTAGCGTTGTGTCCACCAAACTAGAGAGTCACAAAATTGAGTTAATACCATTAAGGCTACACGCTGATCTGCTAACGGCAAAGACCATATAGCTTTTGTCATTGCTTTGATGTCATCAGTAGATTTCACATTGTCATTAGGAAGCGTAATCCCTGAATCGCCAAGAATGTCATGGAGTTTTTTCCATACTTTTTTCCAGTAATCAGATTTTTTTGGTTCCTTGTCTTTTAGCCTCAAATGTTCGCCCCAGAAACGTTCAAGTCCATAGGCGATCGTCATTCTCATCTTGTGGGACTCATTCAATACATCATTGTCCTTCTTATCTTTTTTATCGCGAAATTCTAGAACTAGCTCTTGGGCGTAGTGGTCTAGATGGTAGGGTTGCCAACCAGCATCACTTGATTTATCTGTCATAGTTTTTTACCTCTTTTTATAATTTATTACTCTAAAGTTCCAACCAAAATAACGCAAAGTGTAATTTGCATCAGCCTGAAGAATCTTTATGTTTTAGCTTCCTCTTTTTTGGGTTCTTTAAACAAATTCACCGTTACTTTAGTTCGTCCAAAGCCAATCGACTCCAAACCCCCAAAATAAAATTCCCGTGATTTTGTAATATCCGCATCGTTACTGGTTCTAAATTAGTTTGTGTTTGATAAATACACCGATACCCCTTCCATTGAGGGAAGAAGCAATCAGAAGATTTCGGAGCCAGTGGTTATGGTAA
>JAYUSC010000317.1:0-3982 GCA_043755885.1 Pseudanabaena sp.
AAAGTTGTGCGTCGTCGCGGCCGAATTTATGTCATTTGTAAGTCAAACCCAAAGTTCAAAGCTCGTCAAGGATAATCAACGATTTTGCGTTATTTATCACAAAGAAAAAGCCCGTCACATGACGGGCTTTTTCTTTGTGATAAATAACTTTGAGAGACAACACTTCGTGTTGTCTCTCAAAGTTATTGTGTTTCTACTAACGAACGCGCACCACAAATCGAATAAATCCATAAGAATTAGTTGGAGTACCTGAAGCCGTGGCATTAGGTACGTCTATAGCTGCGCCAAGTCGAACTAAGAGCGCTCCATCAGGATTTGTGGCGCCATTATTACAGGGCGTAGGAGAATTAGTTACTGAGACATTTGTTGCTAAGAACTGACCTGCATCTGTATCTGGGATATTGCTGAGCGCGACTTTACCTGCGCCGACAGTTGAATTTACGGGATCAGGTAAAGGTAACGCGCCTCCTGTCGTATTCCAACCCAACAGAATTCCGTTACCAACTCCATAGGTGTCAGGTTGGAAGACCGTATTCGCGGGGATGCGATCGCATAACTGTACATTTCTGGCAGCAGTTGCGCCATTAGACAGGAAGTAGATCGTATATTCGATCGATCCCTTAGGCGGAACACTTGCGATCGTGCCACCATTACAGGGGGTGGCCGTAGTGCAGTTAATCGCACCTCTTAGATATTGGGTATTAGCTGTAGGCCAACTTGGATCATTATCATTAGATGTAGCTGTATCCGCACCATCCACAAATCCAGTAATCTGAATGTTGTTAATCGCTGTCATCCTTTTGACTAGATTGAGACTCGGTGTACCAGCAGTGATAGTCACATCTTCGTTGGTGCTTGAAGCAGGACTATAAGTAGCTGTCGTGGTTCCACCCGCCACGGTGCGAGCTGGATCAGCATAAGTTCCCGTAGCTGGGTTTTGATAGGTTCCCAAAGCCTGAGCATTAGGAATACTAACGTTAAAAACAATCGTGACTGATTCAGCTTCGGGAATGGTAAATGTTCCCCAATTAGGATTAGCATCGCCTACGGTTGGGTTACTGGTCGTAGGTTGGGTCGCCCCAGCGCTAAGAGTAATTGAAGTGGTTGAAGCATAGGTGAAACCAGTGGGCAGTAGATCGGAAATAACGACATTGGTAGCAGGTGATTTGAGAGCAGCATTAGAGACTGCGATCGTATAGGTCGCTGTCATTGCACCTGTTGCAGGTTTAGTGATTGTGGGAGTGCTAGTAATCTTAGTTACTGTTAACTGAGGTAAGCATTGAGCACCACTTTTGATACCAGTACTATCTGCTGCATCAATCGGGACTGAAATGCCTATGCCTCCTGCCGCGTCAAAGTTAGGAGGATTTGTATTATTTGTTGCGCCAGTTTCGCCGCCACCGCCACCAGCTAGGTTAGAGGTGATAGTAAGCCCAGTTTTACGTACAACAACACCACCACCTCCGCCCCCACCAGGACCGTGAGCGCTTCCAAAAGTAGCCCAACCACCAGCACCGCCATTAGCGTCAACCGTGATTGCAGCAGTACTAGAGTTTGCAGTAATATATGCGGTCCCACCGCCACCGCCACCGCCAGCACCATCTCGACCCACGCTCAACCCTGTTACACCGCGCACATCAACCGTGCCAGTCCCAGCCATAGTACTAGCACGCAAAATCACAACACCGCCGCCTGCACCGCCACTACTGTAAATACCGCTACTGATGGGGTCGGTTGAGTTAGTGCCAGGTGTGCCAAAATTACCAGCAGTTCTGGTTCGTGAGTCGGAACGGCTACCATTGTTGGTTGTCCCAGCACCGCCCCCTCCACCCATCAATAAACGTTTTCCGCTATCTACATCCGTCGTTGTAAAGGCTTTGCCTCCATATCCACCCGTAGCCAATTGGCTATTCCAAGCGCGCCCACCACGTCCACCATCGCCGCCATTAGAGCCGCCGCCGCCACCACTATTTTGATCATTGGTATTGAGAGGGTTACCGTCAGTGCTACCGCCACCAGCATTAGCAGGAGCGCCACGCGCATAGCTACCATTGGGATAACCTTCGAGAGCATTTGTGGTAAATGTTGGTGCAATCGTTGGATTGTTAGTATTTGCCGCATTAAAAGGATTGAATTGCTTGGGATCAAAGTAATCAAGCACGTATTTCGGAGTACCTGCAATACCTTCTCCCTTAGACCCATTTTTCCCTGGTAAAGCAATGGTATCTGTGCGGTAGTCTGTATTTGCTCCAGTCCCGCCGCCGCCCGATATCTGACGACCAGCGCCTGGACGAAATCCTTTACCATACATATCTATAGTTCCACCTAGGGTCAGTTGTCCAGCTACGTCAACCGCAAAAACCCCTCCCACTGAACCATTCCAAGGAACTGCTGTAGCCCCAGTACTCAAAGTCAAACTGGAATACTGGGGAACCCGAATAACTTGATAGCTTCGCTGACCATCTGTAGCGGTAGCAACAGATGATCGGTAAGTGTAATTCAATCCATTGTTAACGCCTGTACCCTTGATCGTGATGATGGTTCCCGCCCCACCCGAACCACTGGTAACAGTCACAAATTCATAGCGACCAGCATTATTGATAGCCGTAAATCCACTTGCTCCAGTAGAAGGAGGAGGTAAACTCACATTAGTCAATGGTGTTCCCCCACCTCCAGCGATGCCATCACCATAAGAATCTGTATTTGTTGAGTTGATATCAGCATCTTGCATCTGCATAACCATTAGCAAATCGCCTACAGCAACCGTAGTTGTAGAGCCAAATTGTGTTCCTAGCGTAATAATGGTATTGGCTTGACCACTATTTAGGGTACTGCCAGGAGCTGCCGCAAAATGAGTATTTACGATGCTGCTTACAGCTCCGACTCCATCTTTACCAGGAGTGGCACAGGGATCATTTCCAGCCGCAAATACCGCGTCATTGTAATAATTTAGGGGGCTTATAAATATAAGTCCGCTAAGGAATACAAGTAGAACTTGTTTGTATATTTTATTAAATTTTTTATTAAATGTTTGGTTTCTAATAATTATCAGAGCAATCAGTATGATGATTGTCGCGGCTAGTAAACCCATAATTAGCATTTTTTACTCTCTTAAACTATCAAAATTTGAATTTGGGATTATTTTCTGAAGCTTGAGTTAATAGGAGGATTCCAGTTGCAAATCTGATTCTTGATTTTCAAAGCGGATTTCGACATCGCGGACATCGACAAATTCAATCTCGACTCTGCGATCGCGAGCATAGTCGGTAATTTGATTGCCCTGTGAAGTTCGTTGCGTTTCGCCTAGCGATCGCAATATCATGCGTTCGGAGGCAATACCCTGACCCATGAGGTAATTGCGAACTGCACGCGATCGCCTAAAGCTCAGTTCACGATTGTAGGTATCACTGGCTCTGGGGTCAGTGTGTCCTGAGAGGGTAATTATGATCGTGGGATATTGCTTTAATACATTCGCGATCCGATTTAGGATTTTAGCGCTGATGGGGCTGATTTCATCGCGATCGAGCGCAAAGTGAATTTGGCGCGGTACGGATAAGATTATCGGAGCGGGTGGTGGTGGAATGATCGCAGCGGGTGGTGGTGGTGCTTGCACAATCTCAGGTGGTGTCGTACAGGCGGGAATGGCTGGTTGCACATTTACTGATGCGGGAACTGACAGATCAGGATTGACAATCCGCGCATTTAAGGCTGGTTCCGATGTGCCGTACTGTGGGTCAGTTGCGATCGCACTAATCGTATCGCCAACTTGGAGATTATTGAGGGAAGCCGTAAATTTACCGTTAGCATCGGTTTTTACCGTGGTCAGATATTCGCTGAGAGCGCCATAGGGTAACGTGGTAGAGCCAGTCACCCGATAGAGATCAATTTCGGTGTCAGGGTCAGCATTGCCATCAATATTGACTTGGCTAGAGCCGAACATCGGAAAAGCTGTGGCTAAAAAAGTCGGCGCATTGATCGCTCC
>JAYUSC010000318.1:0-3978 GCA_043755885.1 Pseudanabaena sp.
CACTGATGCTGGTGCGATCGCATTGACGATGGACAAGAAAGTGCCGAAGCTATCGTTGACGGATGCGGGTTTGCAAAAGCTATCGGCGGGTTTGCTGTCGGCAGATTTTGGGTTTGAGGGGCAGTTGGTGGGTAGTCGTTTGGCAAATGCGGCTCTGCGATGGTTTCGCGAAAATCAAGGTGTCAGTGTGACTGCGATCGCGCCAAAAATTTCGTCCTACGATGAGTTTAAGGTTGTGGTATTAGAAACTTATAACCAACTCAACCGAGACTATAAGCTGAACAACCTTGTCCCAATTTACCGAATTAGAAGGACGATTGGAGTTCGCGTCACTCGTACTCAATTTGATGAATGGTTGTTAGAAACTCAAGCCAATGACATCTTCCAACTTCAAAAAGGTGAAGATCCAAACTTTACGCCTGACAAAGCTGAAGACTCAATTACGACTGAACTTGGTGGCTTACGATATTATGCCAAGCGCTTGAGCTAGATTGCGATCTTTTTTATTGTTTAATTCCTCACTAAATATCACATTAAATATCATGACTAATTCACAAAATGTGAATAGTTCGTCAGTTGAAGATCTCAATGCCGCTATTCAGAATTACAACCCATTTAATAAACCTGCTGTTGTTACGGATCAAGATGTTTGGGGTAAAGGTTTCCCTGATCTTCCAACTCACAATGCTCATGCCTCTGATGCCGTATTTGAAGCTATCAATGAAGTCCGCAATGGACTTTATCCTGTTACTTCGATAGCATTTAATGCTGCAATAGGGGTTGGTAAGAGCCATATTATTAGCCGTATTCGTCATCGATTACAGGATCAAGGTGGTGCGCTATTTATCTATATGCGTAAGTATGGAGACTTAAGCCTAATTAAGTACCAATTTCAGCAGGTTTTGGCAGATAGTCTAAGACAGGTCGGCAATCAAGGTGTCATGCAATGGCAAGAACTAGCTGCCTCAATGATTAATCAAACCTCTAAGACGAAAAGATCTGCCAGTGAGATCATCAAGATTCTTCCCGACAATCTTGCCAAAAAGCCGAGATTAATTGATAGCTTCACAAGAGAAGTCCTTAAACACAAACCGCATATTAGTGATCCTGATGTAGTCAAAGCGATTTTGTGGACACTTTCCGTTGATCATGTCTCTTATGCTACTAAGTGGCTATCAGGCAAAGATATTGCAGACGATATTGCAAAAGAACTTGGACTGCCAAATTCCAACAAGGACATTAAGTATCGAGAGGCTGAAGCCCTTGACACTGCTATGCAAGTAATTAGTCTGATTAGTGATTATTCGCCCCTAATTATTTGTTTTGACGAATTAGAAGGAGTTGAGGTAAATGAGGCTGGTTACAAGAAGGTTCAGGTTGTTTCCCACTTGATTAAAGAGGTTTTTGATAATCTTAGTCAATCGAGTCTTAGCCAAGGTGTTGTAATTCTAACAATGCTTCTACCTGGAATGTGGGAGAACGATCTCACTAAGGGACACACATCTGGTAGCGGTGTGAAAGATAGAGTCTCTGCTAAATATAAAGAACCGATTGATTTAAAACATCTAGACAGTGATTCTGCTGTTGACATAACTGCACTTTGGCTCAATAGCTTTTATAAAGAGAGAAATTTATCACCCATTCATCTTGTCTATCCTTTTGATGAATCAAAACTCAGAGAACTAGGTAAACAAAAACCAAGTGGTAGAGAAATTTTAACTTGGTGTCGAGAAAACTTTATTGTAAATACACCTCCTCCAGATCCCGATGAACTGGTTGAAAATGCTTTCAAAAAGGAACTATGTGAAAATCGTGGTGACTATTTAGATGATAGCGATTTAATTGCCAAGTCCCTGTGTTTTGGGATTGAGAGATTAACTGGTCAGTGCATTGAAGGTGTAACTATTCAAGAAGTTAGTTCTCAAATCAAGCCTAAAGGTAAAAATGCGGGTTCTATCCAGATTAAGGTGATTGGCAAAGAGAATGACCAAGAAGTCAAGCTTGGAGTTGCTGTTGTTCAGCATAGTCATGGATTATCTGTCGGGACGAGACTACAACGCCTTACTGACTATAAAACTTTTGACTTAACTCGTGGCTGTCTAGTGCGCTCTAAAGATCGCAAAATCAAGAAGTATTGGGAAGCTGACAAACTGATTAAATATTTGGTTGATGATCTTGGTGGTGAGTGGACTGACCTGAAAGAAGAAGACATAAAGCCTTTGGTGGCTATTTTAGCTGTATATGAAGGGAAAGAAACATACAGTCTGACTGAGAATCAGGTATTTCACTATATTTCTAAAACAAAACTTGCTTCTGACAATGCTTTAATTCATGAAATTCTGAGCAAGCCATCGGGTTTTATCCCTGATTCTGAGGGTGAAGAAAATATTAATGAAGAGGAGGTTGATTTGTTAAAAACATCTGATGATGATTCCGTTGGCGATTTACTAGAATAGACCCTAAACTTATGGCAATTATTATCAATTCTGCTTTGCGATTACCTGCGCCAGATATTGAGGCTTTAATTCAAGGAAACATTGTCACGGCTTTATCACGTGTTGTTATTGATAGGGGTAGAGCGCTTGCTCTATACCCATCAGACATCTCGATGAATCTATTGCCTGTCGAAAAGCAATACCGATCAAAATTTGTACCTATCGCTCACAGCACTTTTCAGAGATTAAATCCTGACAAGGTTTCGATAAGAGCTTGGGCTACTTGTGAGCTTTGTCAGCCTGTAACTTATCTACAGATATTAGATGCTCTTTCAGATCTAACAATATGGACACCTGAAGCATTAAGAGAAATAGTTGATCAAAGAAAAACTATTTTTTTAACCTATCTACAAGTCTACCTATTACCCAAACCTGTTGAAATTCCATATGTTTCAACAGGTAACTTTGTAGGCTTACAAGAAAATCTAAATATTGCAGGTTCTCGTCCAATCCTCAAAGATCAAGATTTTATCTTTATTAAAAATCAACTAGAAAATTTGTTGGATTCACAAGATGAATTAAGCACTAATATTGCACCTGTATTAGCTGTACAAACTCTTCCTGTAGTATTACCAGTCATAAGTCCACCTATTCAGCCAAGCCTAACGCCTGTAGTCGCTCCAAATAATGTCACTCAACCTATCGAAGCTAATTTAACTACATCTGGGGTGAGTTGGATAAACGATATCGTAACGTTAGGCGATCGCAGTATTGAAATATTAGAAAAAAAGAGTAACGTACAAGCTGGAACAGATTTTGAGAATATTGTCAAAAAAAGCTTAGAGTTTATCGGATTTACAGTTGATCATGTTCATGCTGGAGGTTCTGGCGGGTTAGATTTGTTTTGCTCAAAGCCATTTCCGCTAATAGGAGAATGTAAATCTGGGAAAAATATACCTGGTAATACCGTTTACGAATTGGATAACTTAAGTGACGATCATCTTGAGGATCATATAGTTGCTGAAGCTCAGAAGCTGATCATTGGTGCGGGTAACCCAACACCACAAATCCAAAGAAGAGCAGCTAGAAAAAATATCAGTATTATTAACCCAAGGTCATTACAAAAATTAGTCGAATTAAATCATAGATATTCGGGATCGATAAATTTAATCGAACTTAGACCATATCTCATAGCTGGTCAAGCCGATCATAAAGTTGATGAATATATTCAAAGAGTTGAAAGTGAAATTAAACTGCGATCTCATATTGTTCAAGCAGTAAAAAAGCTAGCTGCCATGGGAACAACACAGCCAAATTTCGAGAGAATTTGTACACAATACAATGCAATGTTTTTTACAGACAATGAATCTATACTTCGTGATCAAGAAGGAAAAGATCTACTCATCGAGCTTTCTTCGCCGTTAGCGGGATATTTGGGAAGGGTAGAAGAGGCTGGTAAAAAGTGCGATCGCTTTTACTTTTTGCGAGATTTACCCATCTGAACTTGTGGTGATTAAATCTGCGATCGCAGTTTGATAGCAAT
>JAYUSC010000319.1:0-3978 GCA_043755885.1 Pseudanabaena sp.
TTTTGATCTGGGGACTCATCGCTCAGCCTTTGTTTTATTTCTCTATGAGTTTAAACTAAGTACTTTTACTCATCCTCTTTACGCGAAAGGACTGTACAAACAAGGACTTCGGCAATCATTACAGTACCCTGGCTACTATTGGCTTGCCTACAAATGGGACAATCTCTACCTTTGCTGTACAGGTTGCAACCAAAGATATAAGCAAAACTTATTTCCATTAAAAGATCCAACTAAGCGAGCAACTAATCATACGCACAGTATTGATGACGAAGAACCTCTATTTATAGATATGGGAAAAGAAGAGCCTAGTGATTTTATTGGCTTCTGTGGTGAGTTTGCCTATGAAATTAATGGCAATCAAAGAGGAAAAATTGCAATTAAATCTCTTGGACTAAATTCCAAAGAAAGAGCGATTATTGAGAAAAGACTTGAACATTTAGCAAGCTTGAAAATATTTGCCGATCTGGTAGACTTGGCTGCGTCAGAGCCTGAAAATATAGCCTTACAAGATTTAGCTAGAAAAGCAAAAGATATGCTAGATGCAGCAATACTTGACAATGCAGAATTCACGGCGGCAAACCGTTGTGCGATTGATTCAAAATTCCAGTATGTAATTGGATAGCTTGATTAACTTATCCACCGAAACATTGCGCTTTTGTTTCTTCGCATCCAGCAATATCTCCCTACATCCCCCCTAACAACCTAGCCACCTGCTCTGGAGCAGGCAACTGCCCCTGCAACTCCAACGGCAAAGACGACACAATTTGATAAGTGGCAACCCCGATCGCCTGATTCGACTGCCGCAACGCATACTCCACAATCGTCCGATCCTTAGACTTACAAAGAATAATCCCAATCGCCGCATTCTCACCCTCCAATCTCACGCGATCGTCCAAAGCCGCCAAATAAAACTGCATCTTCCCCACATATTCAGGCAAAAACTTCCCAATCTTTAACTCAACCGCAACCAAACACTTCAGCCCACGGTGATACAACAACAAATCAATAAAATACTGCTCATCACTAATCTCTAAACGATATTGACTACCCACAAAAGTAAACATTCCACCCATCTCTTGCAAAAATGGTTCCATCCTCGTCAAAATCGCCTTCTCAAGTTCCCGTTCGCTATGTTCATCCGCTAATTCCAGAAAATCAAATGTATATGCATCCTTAACCGCAAGCTTAGCGCGATCGCGCATCTCCTCTGACAAAGTGTGATCGAAATTTGTTTGATTCAGCAAAGTCTTTTCGTAAGTTTTGTTCTCAATTTGGTGAATTAACACATTTTTTGTCCAGCCAAATTTTTGGGTCATGCGAATGTAAAATTCTTTCTGCAAATCGTCTTTACACTTCTCCAAGATCACCAGATTATGAGTCCAGCCAATTTCTGCCACCAATGGTGTCAGTTTTTCATTGCTGTGGTAAGTAAGGTAGAAATCCCGCATTCTCCAAATATTCCGCGCCGAAAAACCAGCCATACCATGAAACTCAACCTGCAAATCCTGAGCTAATTGTTCCACCACGGACTTACCCCAACCAGCGCGCTCTTGACGAGTAACGATTAACTCACCAATATCCAAAGCGCCATTAACTCCCGATTAACCGCCTTTAAAGCCTCATACTGAGCAGCACGAATCCGATGCTTCACCGCCACTAACAAACTTCGATAATCTTCTGTAACTTCAATTGCCATATCTTTAGATTGTTACAACACTAAAGGAATATCACTCAGCATCGATACTAGTAATAAGAAATAAAAACATACTGTAAGTGTAATATAGCCTACTCATTAGCTTACGCCTTGAACTGCAAGCTTAATCTTTCAACTAATTCATCCATTGTAAGCTGAAATGATTCTGCAAAGGATGACACAGGCAAGCGATCGCATTTATTCTCAAACATAGAAATCGTGCGATCGCTAAAATTACAAGAATTTGAGTAGAAGCTGTCATATATTTGATTTAGCCCACTGAAAACAAAGTATGAATACAAATAACATTGAACCTTGGTTACAAAAAGAACTATTACAACATATCCAATTATTACTTTATAGCTTTCATCATTGGACTGGTAATACTTTAATCCCGATCGCAGATCGCAAATCACCGTCAGAAATTGCAAATTTATTATTCAATGCAGATTTTGTGATTGTTGCTCATGGCACTCAAGCCGATCCAATTCTCAACTATGGCAATCAAAAAGCACTTGATTTATGGAAGATGGATTGGCAAACTTTTACATCAACGCCATCGCGCTATACGGCTGAACAGATGGAGAGTAATGAAAGAGAACATCTTTTAGCACAGGTCAAATCGCAAGGATACATTAGTGGTTATCGTGGGATCAGGATTGCGAGTAATGGAGATCGCTTTTATATCAATCAAGCAATTATTTGGAATGTGGTGGATCAAGAAGGCAAACTTTGGGGACAAGCGGCAACTTTTCGTAATTGGGATGCGATCGCGTAAACTAACTTCCCGCTGTCGAAATATTGCCATAAAATAGGATTTGATCCAAAATCTTCATCCTGCTAACTTCAACTAATATCTATGATTGTCGCAATCCCTGAACCACTTAAAACGTTGGTAACCTTTGCTCACCCGCTCCTGATGCTCTTAACTTTATTTTTGGCGCTTTATGCAGGTTATGTCGGCTGGCAATATCGCAGAATTCGCAGCACTGATGGGGAAGAGAAAAAAGCCTTGATCTCTAAACGTTACAATACGCTGCACCACAACCTCGGCTCGATCTTTTTGGTGTTGATGGTGGCAGGTATGGTCGGCGGGATAGCTGTGACCTATAACAATAATGGCAAGCTATTTGTCGGAGCGCACTTGATTGCAGGGCTGGGTTTAGCGTTTTTAGCTGCTTTATCGGCTGCGCTTGCACCATTGCTGCAACAGGGCAAAGACTGGGCGCGAGTAACTCATATCACCGTAAATACGGCTCTGATTGGTGTTTTTGTGTGGCAAGCTGTCACAGGTTGGCAAATCGTAGTGAGAATCTTAGATCAAATGTCTAAAGCGACCTAACAGCCCCCCCCAATATAAAAAGGTTGACGGCATGAATTATTCGCATTCTTAACGCTTTATAAAAATAACCTCGTAGGGGTTTTGCATTTGCGCCAACATTTTTATACTCCCCTCCATAATATTGCAACGCAAATGCAAAACCCTTTGCGCTTTCACAGATAAATTGTCCCTGCGTTGCGAGTTAGGGCAAAGCATTCCCAAATAAAAATTATCTAAAAATTTATAGATTTCTGTGGGAATGCTTTGCCCCTACCCTAAATGAGGATCATCTGGAACACGAATAATTTATGACACTAATAAGAAAAAAGGGCGCAAAGCGCCCTTTTTTCTTTATCGATAGTTGGTGAATTGGAGAGCGAGGGGAAAGTCTTCTGACTTTACGAGTTGGATGATTTCTTGGAGTTCATCTTTTGATTTGGAAGTAACTCGTAAGGCATCGCCTTGGATAGAAGCTTGAGCTTTTGGAAAAGCATCACGAATAATTTTAGAAAGTTTTTTGGCTTGATCCTGTTCGATGCCTTTTTTCAACTTAATAATTTGCACGACACGATTACCGCTCGCTGAGTCGATTTCGCCGTAGTCAAAGATTTTGAGAGATAAGCCGCGCTTGATTGCCTTAGATTGCATCACATCAACTACCGCAGTGAGCGTCATTTCACTATTAGTGTTAATGGTTATGGATTCTTTTTCAAGTTCAACTTCGGTCTTAGTGCTTTTTAAGTCATAGCGACTGACAATTTCACGGCGAGTTTGATCGATCGCATTTACAAGTTCTTGATGATCAAAATCGCTAACTACATCGAAAGAATAACTGGAAGCCATAGATTTGTTTCAGATTTTATTGCGTAATGTATCCCATCGTACCAAAAAACTAATAACAGGAAGTTGGCGCAAAGCGCCCTTTTTTCTTTATCGATAGTTGGTGAATTGGAGAGCGAGGGGA
>JAYUSC010000320.1:0-9546 GCA_043755885.1 Pseudanabaena sp.
CAGTTCGCGCAGCGAACTGCCAAGCTTTTGGGGGTTTATAGTTAATTGTGACTACCTACTTAGTCCATTGCTATAATGTCTAAATGATTTTAATTTTAATTAATCTGCAATTCTAAAAAATCTGCAATTTTAGTCTAAACTGATATTTTTTTTAACTTTAGCTACACTTCAATTTCATATTAGGTTTGGGACGGCTTGATATGCAAAGTTGCAAAAATGCAATAGAGGAATTGGTAATCGCAGAAATTGACTTACAAATTTCTCATTTACCTCAATACCGCCGCGATCAGATTAGCTTAAGCGAAGTCGCCGCCTATGCGTTAAATCGTCTGCCGCCAATGTATGCCACATCAAAGCTAGGTTGGCTGAGACAACGCAAAAAAGCTACAACTGAAATGCGATCGCAAATTGAATCCGCAGTTCGTCGGGCGCTAGTCAGCGTTAAGCCTGACGCATTAAGAGACTCTAAACCTCTACCATCGCAAGAGGTGGCTAGTCATGCGCGATCGCTTGCCGCACTCCAACAAATCTTAGGTGCAGAAAATGCATCTTGGAAAGATATTCCAGCGGCTTTAGAAAATGCCTTGCTGACAGTTAAGCTCAAAAGTTCTGTGGGTAAGACCTACTTGGTTACGGGTAGACAAGAATCAATTGCTGGAAAGGATGAAACAACTTTTGATCGCAAACAACCTCAGCTTTCTTGGAAAGGGCGACAGGTTCAGACCTCAGTCAATTCGGATAAAGATCAGCAGAAAGCTAAAGACTTTCAGACTTACATGGTGGATGTTAATTATCAATTCAGTAATGTATTAGAAAAATTGGTATTGTCGCTTGCCTACCATCAAATTCAAAAATTACATCCTGCGATCGCAGAAACGGTGGATCTAGGCGAAGCCACCGCCTATGTATTAAATCGGCTCCCTCCCATGTATGCAACTTCAGAAAAAGGCTACAAATCTCTAAGGCTGAGGGCGCGCGAAGTATACGGTAACGAGGTAGTTGCCGCGCTCAAAGAAGCGATTACAGTTTGCGTAGAGGCTCCAAACACAGAAAAAATCCCCTTACCTTTAGCTCGCTTTGAAGCAGAGCTAGAACAATCGCTAGAGCAAGTGAGTTGGATCTTACAACGTGATGATATCAATTGGCGCAATGCACCATTTATCGTTGAGGAATGCCTACTTAAAGTTGTCAATAATGAAATGGAATGGCGTAAACGCAGCGATTATAACTATCCATACACTCCGTAATCAGGTAAACTCACCTTACGCAGAGCAAAGAACGGATTAGGCTACTACGACTAAAGCCCTTGCCATCTCGAAGGTTTAAATCTTTAGGCTTGCATCCCCATACAAGGCTCCATACGCTAAATAGGACGTTGCCTAAAACCATGGTATTAAGCAGAATTACAAAAATAATACGAGAGATTGAAAGCTCAGCGTCTTCAGCCCTGAGATGAAAATCGGACGAGCGAATTTATTCGCTTTCTTCTTCTAGATTATGGCATAACCAGTAATACTTACACTATAATAATAAGCGTAAGATGAAGTACATCCATGTTAGTTCTCGAAGCAAAACTAAAAGGCAAGACAGAGCAGTACAGTCTCATTGACGAGGCGATTCGTACTGCATTATTTGTGCGTAATAAGGCTTTGAGGTGCTGGATGGATAATCGTGGTACTGGTAAATACGATCTATCTGCACTGTGTGCTGTCCTTGCCAAAGAGTTTGAATTTGCTAACAAACTAAACTCAACCGCCCGACAAGCCAGTGCCGAAAGAGCTTGGTCTGCTATATCCAAATTCTTTGATAACTGCAAAAAGAAAGTATCAGGCAAGAAAGGGTATCCCAAATTTAAGAAGCGTGGTCACTCAGTTGAATACAAACAATCGGGATGGAAACTTTCTGAAGATCGTAAATACCTAACCTTAACTGATGGCTTCAAGATTGGCCGACTCAAATTAGTTGTTAGTCGTGACCTTAACTTCTATCAGATTGAGCAAATTAAGCGTGTCAGGCTGGTTCGCCGTGCTGATGGTTACTACGCTCAATTCTGCGTAGATATTGATCGTAGGGAAGAAATTGAACCAACTCAAACCACAATTGGGTTAGATTTTGGACTCAATCATTTTTATACCGATTCCAAAGGTGAAGTTGTTGAAAATCCTAGATTTCTTAGAAAATCAGAGCGCCAACTTAAAAAGTTGCAACGCAAAGTTTCTAAGCGTAAAAAGGGATCGGCTAATCGTCGTAAAGCAATTAAACGATTAGCCAGAAAACATTTGCAAGTAAGTAGGCAGCGTAAAGACTTTGCGGTAAAAACTGCAAGGTGCGTAGTTCGGTCTAACGACCTGATCGCCTATGAAGATTTGCAAGTGCGGAATATGGTAAAAAATCACAAACTAGCCAAGTCTATCACTGATGCAAGTTGGTCGATGTTTCGCCTATGGGTTGAGTATTTTGGCAAGGTTTTTGGGAAGGTCACAGTTGCTGTCCCGCCCCAATATACAAGTCAGAATTGCTCAAACTGTGGCAAGCAAGTTGTCAAAATATTGAGCCAAAGAACGCATCACTGTGGGTATTGTGGCACTGTATTAGACCGTGACCACAATGCGGCTCTGAATATCTTGGCTATTGGTCTAAATAGGGTAGGGCATACCCAAATTTCTACGCCTGTGGAGAGTTCGACCTCTGCCAGTTAGATGTAAGTCTTTCTGGTAAGTTGTCTCGCTGAATCAGGAATCTCAGTCGCTTCAGCGCTGAGAGTGTCAAAATGCTTAAATTGGTTTCTACGCCTTCAAGCGTGATATTTTAGCTTCAGATGCTTAGATATTCAGTTCTTAAAAAACATGCTGCTTGAAGTCGAAAACCTGACTGTTCGTTATGGCGACGCAGATCCTGCCGTCGATCGCGTTACTTTTCATTTGCAAGCAGGTGAAGCGCTAGGTTTAATCGGCGAAAGCGGTTGTGGCAAATCGACGATTGGTCGATCGCTAATTAAGCTATTACCAAAACATGTCGATGTCGAAGGGACAATTTCTGTCGATGGTGAAGCGATCGCCGAGAAAAAAGATGGTCGATGGCGCGGCGAAAAAGTTGGGCTAATATTTCAAGATCCAATGACAAGGCTCGATCCACTGATGAGTATAGAGGCGCATGGTTTAGAAGTATTAGCGTCCCATTATCCTAAGTTATCGCGTCAATCTGCTCAGCAACGCCTAAAAGATGCGCTGAAAGCCGTTCGCATCGATCCATCACGGGCGAAGCAATATCCCCATGAGTTTAGTGGTGGGATGCGTCAGAGAGTTGCGATCGCACTGTCGTTACTGCTAAATCCTGTTTTATTGATTGCGGATGAGCCAACTACTAGTCTTGATGTCACCGTCGCCACCGAGATTCTCAAAGAGCTAACCGAACTTCGCAAAAGCCGTGCGATGGGCTTGCTGCTGGTCACCCACGATCTCGGTATGGTTGCGGAATATTGCGATCGCATAGCCGTGATGTATAACGGTGCGATCGTCGAGACAGGAAGCGTTGAGGATATTTTCCGTTCGCCGCAACATCCCTATACCCAAAGCTTATTGTCTTCTGTTCTGCATTTTCATCCAGAAGTTTTAGCTGCTAGTCAAGATGTTACTGAAGTTCAAGATCAGGAAGTTCTAGAGGATGTATCCGAACATGTTCCAGAGAATACTTTAGAAGAGAATCCTGATCAAGAAGAAATTAAGGTAATTGAGAAAATCCAGATCCCTTCAAAATCAGTACCCAGAGTCATTCTCTACGTCAACAATCTCAAAAAGCATTATGTCACGGGTGGAAATCTGCTGACACGATTAGTTTATCCTTCAAGTGGTTTAGTTAAGGCGGTTGATGGCGTTGATTTGGAAATAATTTCAGGCGAAACTTTTGGAGTCATTGGCGAAAGTGGCTCTGGCAAAAGTACAACAGGAAGATCGATTCTGCAATTGATTAAACCCGATCGCGGTTCGGTGCGGTTTAATAGCGTCGAACTAACTAAGCTTAAAGGTGAACAACTACGTCAGATGCGATCGCAGATGCAGATGATTTTCCAAGATCCGCGTGCTTGCTTTAGTCCCTATATGACCGTATTTCGCAGCGTTGCCGATCCCTTGCTGATTCATAAACTGGCTCCCAATCTCGAAGCTGCAAGAGAAAAAGTATACGCCATTCTCGAAAAGGTAGGGCTGAATTCACAACTAGCCGAACGCTATCCTTCGGATTTGTCGGGCGGTCAATTGCAGCGAGTTGCGATCGCCCGTGCTTTGATTACAAATCCCAAATTAGTGATCTGTGATGAGCCAGTCAGTATGCTGGATGCGTCGATTCAGAGCCAAGTTTTGCAGTTAATGCGCGATCTCAAACAAGAATTTAAGTTAACCTATATCTTTATTACCCATGATCTCGCTGTCGCCCAATCTTTTTGCGATCGCATAGCCGTGATGCGTAGCGGTAAAATTATTGAGCATGGCAGTACCGCAACAGTGTTGACCAATCCTCAACATGAATATACTAAGGCTTTGATTGCTTCGATTCCACGCATTCCTTACATCAATAACTAAACTTTAGAATCCCCAAAAGCTGTGGCGTACGCTACGCGTGCGCCACAGCTTTTGAATTTCTAGTTTTTATTGGATATTATTTATTAAAAAAAGCGACAATGCCCGATTCTTCAAGAAAATTCTCCCTTGATTCACACTTTCTTAATCCCGATCGCTCTAATCTCGAAGACATCCGTAAGTTGGGATATGCCTTTGTCGATCTGATCGTGGATTCAGTTTTAGATACTCAAAATCAGCCCTTTGTCAAAGATGAATCGGCTTTTAATCTTCGCATTCCCGAACAAGGACAAGAGATTTCAGAATTATTATCAGAAGTGCGATCGCAGATTTTGCCACGGACTGTCAACTTCCAGAATCCTCGCTATATGGGACATATGGACAGCGTTCCCACTGCGATTACAATCTGGGCAGATGCGTTAGTTTCCGCGATTAATAACAATATGCTGAGCTACGAACTCGCTCCCATATTTACGCAAATGGAAGCGCAATTGATGCAATGGTTCGGCAATCTATTTGGAATGGGAACCGATTGTTTTGGCACACTTACCGCAGGTGGAAGTCTTGCTAATATTTCAGGACTATTATTAGCGCGAAACTGGAAACAGCCACAGAGCAAATCTTTGGGTAATTCCAGCAACCTAGTTGCTTTTGTCTCTGATGCTGCGCATACTTCCTTTGAGAAGGCGATGAATGTAATCGGTGTTGGCAAAGAGAACTTAGTGCGTGTGCCGACAAATTATCGTGGCGAAATCATTTTAGAAGAATTGGAAGCCGCTATTCAAACATCTATTCAAGCGGGGAAACAACCCTTTTTTGTAGCTGCGATCGCAGGGACAACGGTAACAGGAGCGGTTGATCCGATTCAGGCGGTGGGCGAAATCGCCAAACGTTATGATTGCTGGTTTCATATTGATGCGGCTTATGGTGGTGCTGGTATTTTCACTCCCAAATTGCAGCCGCTATTTCAAGGCTGTGAACTCGCGGACTCGATGACATTTAATCCGCAAAAATGGCTATGGGTAGCGCGAACCTGTGCGATGTTGATTGTCAAAAACAAACAGCATCTCGTTGACGGCTTTGATGGAGAACTTCCCTATATGGATGATCAAGCTCTGAATTTCGGCAATCTCAATTTGCAGGGAACCCGCCGCACCGATAGCCTCAAATTATGGATGGCTCTCAAATCGATGGGAACTTCAGGTTGTCGTTATCTCGTCGAGCGATCGCTAGATCTATCTGATCATCTACGCCAATGGGTGGAGGATTCGCCAGAATTAGAACTGGTATGCGAACCGACTTTAAATATTATTTGTCTCAAATCGAATAATCCTGAACTTAGTAGTGTGGCGCTGCGCCAGCAATGGATTAATCAGGGTAAATTATGGTTGTCGTTGCCACTTTGGAAAGGCGATCGCATTCTCAAAGCCGTAGTTTTGCACCCTTATGCAGGTCAGTAGTCAAATCATCTAATACCCCTCCCTAACCCTCCCCTTGCAAAGGGGAGGGAACTAGATTTCTAGGCATCCCCCCTTGCAAGGGGGGATTGAGGGGGTAAAAATTTACTCGATGTGTCAAGTATCTCAACGCCGTTCTTTTGGGGTTTTATGATTTGGAATCCAGATGCTGAAGTAATGCTTGGCGCATAATCTCAATGGGAGCGGGTTGATCTAACCAAAACTCTAGCCCGATCGCACCCTGATTAATCAGCATCTCCAAACCATCGATCGCTTTTAATCCTCTGGCAGCCGCAATTTCCAAAAACTTAGTGGGGCGTGGCGTATAAATCAAGTCATATGCGATCGCATGATCAGGCAATATCTGCATCTCCGCTTCAGAAATTGGTGTATGCGGATCGCTTGCCATCCCGATCGGCGTGGCATTAATCACGATTCCTGCAATTTCTAATAAATGTGGAATCGAAGTCCAAGGATGCACACGCAGATTGTAATCATGAAGTTGACTAGTCATCGCCCCATGAAATTTTTTCATCTTCTTCGGATCTCGTCCCACCACATGAATCACAGGGCAACCCAACTCTAAGCAAGCTGCAACTACCGCCTTAGCCGCACCGCCACTACCAAGGATCAAGGCGGGCGTATTTTCCCAATCACAGTTAATTTGTTTGAGTGGATTTAAAAAACCTGCCACATCAGTATTTGTGCCAATCCAGCGATCGCCAACACGCTTCACCGTATTCACTGCCCCAACGGCTTTGGCGATCGGCAAGACTTCATCCAGCAAAGGCATCACTTCCACCTTATGCGGAATCGTCAAGTTAAAACCTTGGACTGATTGAATCGCTTTTAAACCTGCGATCGCAGTAGGTAAGTCCTCCACTGCGATCGGCAATGGCACATACACATAGTCCAGTCCCATCGCTGCGATCGCGGCGTTATGCATCACAGGTGAAAGGCTATGACTGACAGGAAACCCCATCACCCCTAAAATTTTAGTTGTCCCTAAGATGCGCCCGCTCATAGTCGTCTTACCTCACGTAATTAAAAAACTATGACACAAATGTTTCGCTAAACTTCCTTGAGCATGATCTCGTTATCATTGCGATCGCGAAGCTATGGTGCAGGAATGTCTAGCTTCGTTTCGCGTCAGCAATTGCAATATCTCAATTAACGATCACTCATGCAGTAGGCTCTGTATTTAGATCATATGGTGCTTAAGTTTTGTTAAGATATGATGTCTGAAATTTTGTGCGCCAAAAATTGCGCTAATACAAACATGGTCAATCTGGTTCAAACCGTCAAACCCACGATCGCATTCTCTCATTTGGGTTGTGAAAAGAACCGCGTCGATACGGAGCATATGCTGGGCTTGTTAGTGCAAGCGGGTTATCAAGTCGATAGCAACGAAGAACTTGCCGACTATGTGATCGTCAACACCTGTAGCTTTATCGAAGATGCGCGGCGCGAATCTGTGCGGACATTGGTTGAACTTGCCGATATGGGCAAACGCATTGTCATTGCTGGCTGCATGGCGCAACATTTTCAGCAAGAACTCCTTGATGAAATCCCTGAAGCCGTCGCCCTTGTTGGCACTGGTGACTATCAAAAAATTGTTGATGTAATCGAACGCGCCGAGAAAGGCGAACGAGTCAAAGAAGTTACTCAAGTTCCTACCTATATCGCCGATGACACCGTGCCGCGCTATCGCACTACCAATGAAGCCGTCGCCTATGTGCGCGTCGCGGAAGGTTGTGATTATCGCTGTGCATTTTGCATCATCCCCCATTTGCGTGGTGATCAGCGATCGCGCACGATTGAGTCGATTGTGACTGAGTGCGATCGCTTAGCCTCCGAAGGCGTAAAAGAAATTATCTTGATTTCGCAAATCACTACTAATTATGGACTTGATATTTACGGTCAGCCAAGACTCGCCGAGCTTTTAACCGCACTCGGTGAGGTTGATGTGCCTTGGATCAGGATGCATTACGCCTATCCCACAGGTTTGACCCCAAAAGTAATCAACGCCATGAAGTCCACGCCTAACGTGGTTCCCTACCTAGATTTGCCATTACAACACTCGCACCCTGACGTTTTGCGATCGATGAATCGACCTTGGCAAGGACGGATCAATGACAAGATCATGGAGCAACTAAAAGCCACGCTCCCCAACGCGATTACGCGGACGACCTTCATTGTCGGCTTCCCAGGGGAAACCGAGGAGCAGTTTGAGCATTTAGTAGAATTTGTAAAGCGTCATGAGTTTGATCATGTCGGTGTATTTACGTTCTCAGCCGAGGAAGGTACACCCGCCTTTGATTTGCCCGATCAATTGCCCGAAGAAGTCAAACAAGATCGTCGCGATCGCATTATGGCTGTGCAGCAGGAAATCTCTTTTAAAAATAACCAGTTAGAAATTGGTAAAACCGTTGATGTGTTGATCGAGCAGGAAAACCCCGATACAGGCGAACTAATTGGGCGATCGGCAAGATTTGCACCTGATGTTGATGGTGTCGTCTATGTGCGCGATCCTCTCGGCAAAGCAACCCTCGGCTCCATGTTTTCCGTCAAAATCACCGCCGCCGATCATTACGACCTATTCGGCGAAATCATCTAAGCGGCGTACACAAAATAATAAAGCCAAAAAATGTTGCGATGGGCTATGCCACCGCAACATTTTTTGGCTTTATATGGATCATTTTTTCTTCTATGTAATTAGGAATAGGCACAGTTAAAGGGTTACAGGAAGTATTCGGTATAGGTAGCTACATAATTTTTACCAAATTTACAGACAAATGAGAAAAGTAACTTTTATATAACTTTTCAATTCTTTTTTACTAACTTTTGTATATCTATTGATGGTTTCACAAAGTAGAAAAGAGTGAATAATAGTACTCAAGAAGCAAGAAACAAGTTTGGGTTAACAGCCAACCGAGATCACTGCTAAATCAGATTCTAGGTCTTAGACCGCAAACTATCACTCTCTTAATGAAGCTAAAAGGAAGAACAATGGATACAATTACTAAAGTTAATCAGCTATCCTTCGACCAAGATTTAAATAGCGAATCCGCCTTTACAATTAAACTTACCAATATCAAGTTCGATAACATCGCAGGATCTGAACTTCTTGGTAAAGTTGAGTCTTGGGTTTCAGCCAATGTGATGATGAACAATAAAGAAGTTCCTGTTCTGATCGTTGATATGGAAAATGTAGAGTTTATTGATAGCCAAGGTTTACAAAAGCTCTTAGCATGTTTGAGACTAATGCAATCTCACAAGAGTAATTTTTTACTTTGCTCTCAACAGCCTTCTGTTCGTCTTGTATTCGAGATTACAAGAATTGATCAATTGTTTGCTGTATTCCCTAGTGTTAGCAAGTCTGTAAGTCGTTTTGACATTCAAAATCATGGTTCTGAATATCTATTGGCTGATTAGACTCTATACAAAAGTGGGCATGTAATCATCCCTTTCTTGACCATAAAAGCCAAAAGAGAGTTGCGACGCTTTGCGTCGCA
>JAYUSC010000321.1:0-9539 GCA_043755885.1 Pseudanabaena sp.
GTTGCGGCGCTTTGCGCCGCAACTCCCCTTTTTGGTTTTAATGGTTACCGAACTGGAGAGAAAATGAATATAATTAAGATATGTAAAGACTTAGCGGTAAATATTTAGCGATTCTTAGGAATAAAAATTGCTGTAAAAGCCCCAAAAATAATAAAAATCATAAGAAATAATTTAGATCAGAGATAAAAAACTATGTCCACCACTGATTTTATAAAAAATCCCCATAATGTCGCGAGTGCTATATCTGGTGTATCCGTAGGCTGCGATCGCATTCTTTACATTCGCCTACCATGCAACCCGATTTTCCCGATTGGCGTAGTTTATTTATCCGATCACATTCATAAGGTTGCGCCCCATGTGCAGCAAAATATTTTTGACTTAGGCACAGTGCCACCTCTTGATTTTTATGCAGCGATGGATCTTGCGATCGACAAGTTTCAACCGAACTTATTAGTATTTTCATGGCGCGACATTCAGATTTATGCACCTGTGGGCGGACGTGGTGGCAATCCTTTGCAAAATGCCTTTGAGTTTTACTACGCCAAAAATCCTTTCAAAAAATTACGTGGAGCTGTGAATGGACTACGTTTATTTACTACCTACTATTCTGAGCTATGGCGTAACTCTCAGCTAGTGCGGCGTGGGCTAAATCGAGCGCGGCGCTATCACCCTGACGCAAAAGCAGTAATCGGTGGTGGTGCGGTCAGCGTTTTTTATGAACAGCTAGGCAGCATCTTGCCCAAGGGAACGATTATTTCTGTGGGTGAAGGTGAGTCATTGCTGGAGCGTTTGGTACAAGGTCGAGAAATCGAAAGCGATCGCTGTTATGTAGTTGGCGAGACTAAACCTCGCGCCAGATTAATCCATGAACAACCCGCCCCGATTGAAAAAAGCGCCTGTAACTACGAATATATCGAAGCGATTTGGGAAGATTTTAATTACTATTTTCGCGATCGCGACTTTTATATTGGTGTGCAAACTAAGCGCGGCTGTCCCCATAACTGTTGCTACTGCATTTATACAGTCATTGAGGGCAAACAAGTTCGCATCAATCCTACCGATGAAGTGATCAAGGAAATGCGGACGCTCTACGATCGCGGCGTTCGCAATTTCTGGTTCACCGATGCTCAGTTTATTCCTGCGAAAAAATTCATTGATGATGCGGTAGAACTTCTCGAAAAAGTTAAATCATCGGGCATGACCGATATCCACTGGGCAGCTTATATCCGTGCGGATAATCTCACGCCTTATCTCTGTCAGTTAATGGTAGAGACAGGCATGAGCTATTTTGAGATCGGGATTACGAGTGGCTCTCAAGAACTGGTGCGAAAAATGCGAATGGGCTATAACCTCAAGTCTGTTTTGCAGAATTGTCGCGATCTACGAGCCGCAGGTTTTAATCAATTAGTATCTGTTAACTATTCTTTTAATGTGATCGATGAAACTCTAGAAACAGTGCGTCAAACAATCGCCTATCATCGCGAATTGGAAGCTATTTTCGGCGCTGACAAAGTGGAACCAGCCATCTTCTTTATTGGTCTGCAACCGCATACACATTTAGAAGACTATGCTTTCAAAAACAACATTCTCAAACCCGACTACAACCCAATGAGCATGATGCCTTGGACTGCTAAGAAGTTGCTTTGGAATCCTGAGCCTCTCGGTTCTTTCTTTGGTGAAGTTTGTTTAGAAGCATGGAAGCGTGATGATGGTGATGACTTCGGACGCACAGTAATGGATATTCTAGAGGAACGTCTAGGACGCGCACCATTGGAAGAAGCTCTCGCTGCACCGATGAAAGAGTTAGTAAATGCTTAATAAGTAGCTAGGCATAATAAAAACCAGAACCCAAAGAACCAGCTTCTTTGGGTTTTATATTTAATTGCGCCTAGCTAAGGTAGAACTTTAGTCCTCATTTCGATCCTCTAAAGCATTATGTATATCCGAGATTCTATGTCTAGCAGTGGTTCTACTCTTAAGGATTTAGGGTTGAAAAGACATTCGCACCTGTGACCGTGATGGTTTGTAATTCGAGATTAGCCACGGCGCGATCGCCTCTCACATTAAGATTCTTTTCGGGCTGTTGATAGACAATATTGCCATTAGCCGTAACTATTTTCGTAGGGATTAGCCATTCTACCTGATCTGCGTTAACTACACCTTGAGTAGAACTAAAACTTGCCGATACTTCCCCTGTGAGATTGATCTGCTCTTTTTCTACTTGAGCTTCTCCTTTCTGAGCCTTGACGACAATACCCCGACTCTTGCTCGTTCCTGTAAAAGGTACTGGCATAGTTACCAATTTTTTCTCAAGATTCCAAATCGCCTGAGCAGCCTCAATATCAAGATCTAGTTTCGGATCTTTGGCTTTGATATCACCAGTAAAAGTAACTTCCTTTTTCTGGATATCCCAATCACCTTTCTTGGCAGTTAGTTGCAATTTATCTTTAACTTGGATTACCGAAATCGGAACATCAGTAAATACGCGATCGCGCTTTGCATCCCAAGTAACTTTCTCGCTCTTCATTTCTAGCGGTGGCTCTACGGCAACCACAACTACCTGTTTCTCCATGCTATACACACTGGTACTAGGTTTAGCCGTTAATTCTTTGCCAGTCATGGTGAGCTTGTCATCAGGCTTATCAATCTGAATGTTGCCTGTCGCTTTGAGCAGATCTTCCTCGGATTTCCAGACCATGCGATCGGCTTTCATATTCACCTTTTCTTGAACTGCGATCGCCTTAATATTTCCCTCTAGCGAAATTGCTTTACTGGCTTGATCAATGGTTCCTTTGTTGCCAGTCACTTCCATCAGCGGTTCACCGTCACGATAAAATTTTCCTTTCACATCTTCGACATCAGCAATTTTGCGATCTTCGCGATAGTTAGCTCGTTTGGCTTGAATTTCCCAGAGCAGTTTCCCCTTGGCATCAAATTCGGTAAGGGTAATATTCTGAAGGTTCGCACCAGCCGTTTGAGCGGTTTTATTTAGGCTCGTCACCGAGGGGCGCAAAAATATAAACCATCCCAGCGCAAACAGCAGCACTGTCGCCACAAAAATGATCATAAACAGGCGCAAACTACGACGGCTAAATATTTGTTGCATGATGCTTCTTCATAAAGTTAGGTGATTTGCGCCGTGCTTCGGGCCGTAAAATTTGTAAGGGCGGCGAAGCCGCTCTTACAAAAAATAATTCTTGATTTTATTATTGCTTCATGGCGATCATTTCTGCCATATCTTCGGTGGAAATCGCCACACAATCATCCTCATGATTGGCTAATTGCGCGATCGCAGCATCAAGACAATCAAAGCCATCTTGCACTGACTCAATTCGACAAAGGCGATCACGCAGCGCCGCCGCACCGACAAAGCCCTTTGCATACCAAGTCATATGTTTACGCGATTGATAAATACCATGGATACCTTTGTAATCCCAAAGCCCCTGTAAATGTTCTTTAGCCACTTGCAAACATTCGATTACGCTGGGCTTCGGCAAATATTCACCCGTTTTCAAAAAATGATCGACCTCGCCCACCAAAAACGGATAGCCCAAAGTCCCGCGTGAACACATCACCCCATCCGCACCCGTCTGCTCTAAACAGGCGATCGCAGCATCCACCGAAAAAATATCACCATTGGCAATTACAGGAATCGTCAGTACCTCTTTAACTTTGCGAATCCATTCCCACTTGGCTTCACCTGTATAACCTTGCGATCGGGTTCTGGCATGGACAGTAATCATCTTTGCTCCTGCATCTTCCATGCGCTTAGCAAAATCCAAAATCGTAATTTCGGCATCGTCCCAGCCGATCCGAGTTTTTACAGTCACAGGAATATCTACTGCTTCAACGACCGATCGCACAATTTGGGCAGCAAGCTCAGGCTGACGCAATAAAGACGAGCCACCGCCCTTTTTAGTGATTTTATTGACAGGGCAACCCATATTAATGTCTACAGTGTCTGCGCCTTCGGCAACGGCTTTTTGGGCAGCCTCAGCTAAGAAATCAGGACGACAATCAAAAAGCTGAATACTAATTGGTGTTTCATGGCGATCGATCTCCATTAATTTGGACAAAGCTGACCTGTGATGCAAATCCGTGGCGCTGATCATCTCGGTATAAAGCATCGAATCAGGAGCATAGCGTCTTACTAGCCGCCGAAACACCAAATCCGTCACCCCTGACAATGGCGATTGCAGCACCCGACTATTGAGGACGACATTGCCAATAGTTAAAGGTTCAGTGAATTTTTGCGGTAATTTTGATAGTCCAGAAATCATGTCTGCAAATTTCGCCCTAAAAGTTGATCATTTTTTGCTTTCTTGGGCGCTATATACAAAGGTATAGTAGTTTTAAGATTTTTTGTGACTCGACCCTATTTAGGAATTGTCGAAGATCCCCCCAGCCCCCTTAAAAAGGCATTAATATACTTGACACACCGAATCTCTAAAAACCACTCCCTAACCCTCCCCTTGCAAAGGGGAGGGAACTAGAATTCCGAGCTTCCCCCCTTTCAAGGGGGGATTGAGGGGGGTGTATTTTTATGGTGTGTCAAGTATATTACCCCCCCCTTAAGAAGGGGGATTGAGGGGGATCTCTTCGAGTCTTTTAAATCAAATTTAAATCAAAATTAAATTTAAATTAAATTAAGGAGAAAAAATTTGTCTAAAAAACATCCAGTTATTTCTGTAACAGGCTCGTCTGGGGCTGGTACTAGTACCGTCAAACGTGCTTTTGAACATATCTTCTTGCTGGAAAATATTAAAGCTGCGATCGTCGAAGGCGATAGCTATCACAAATATAACCGCGCAGAAATGCGTGAAGTGATGAAGAAAGCCACGGCTGAAGGGCGCAACATGAGTCACTTCGGTCTAGAAGCAAACGTTTTAGATAAGCTTGAAGGACTCTTCAAAGAGTACGGTGAGACAGGTAATGGTCAAAGACGTTACTATCTGCACAGTACCGAGGAAGCCGAGCATCACAATGGTCGTTTAGGTACTGAGTCCAAACCTGGGGAATTTACTCCTTGGGAAGGCATCGAATCTGGCACAGACATGCTTTTCTATGAAGGTTTGCATGGTGGTATCGCGGCTAAAGATATTGACGTATCGAAGTATGTTGATTTATTGGTGGGCGTAGTTCCGATCGTGAATTTGGAATGGATTCAAAAAATTCATCGTGATAATGCTGAACGTGGCTACAGTGCAGAAGCGATCGTTGATACGATTTTGCGTCGGATGCCCGATTATGTAAACTACATCGCGCCTCAGTTCTCCAATACTCATATCAACTTCCAGCGTGTTTCTACTGTTGACACTTCCAATCCTTTCATTTGTCGCGATATTCCCACTCTCGATGAAAGTCTTGTTATCATTCATACCAATCGTTGCTTCCATGAGAAGTTCAAGATTGATTTCCCATACTTGCTTGACATGATCCATGATTCATTCATGTCTCGTCATACAACTTTGGTTGTCCCTGGTGGCAAAATGGGCTTTGCGATGGAGCTAATTCTCCAGCCGCTGATCGATTCGATGTTGATTGAATCGAAAAAGCTGCAATCATAAGCAAAAAGGGGCGCGATGCGCCCCTTTTTTTGTGCATATTTTAGCGATCGCACCAAGCTTGTTCGACAAATTCCAAGAACTCTGTTTGAAATCTCTCGGTTGAGAAACGCATCGCATTTTGGCGGCAAGTCGCAGGTAAAATGCGATCGCATTTCTCTTCAAACTCAAGTACTGCTTCACAAATACTCACTGCTGTCTGCTCTGCAAAAAATACACCCGTAGGGCGATCGCAATCTAAGCCGCGTACTGACTCACATACGCCGCCCCGACCATAGGCAATTACTGGCGTACCACAAGCTTGAGCCTCCACGGGCGTAATCCCGAAATCTTCCTCAGACGCAAATACAAAGGCTTTGGCATTTTGCATATATCCGCGTAATAAGTCTGGCTCAAGATGCCCAAGGAACTTGATATTACTGCTTGCTTTGGCTTTGATTTTTGCCATCTGTTCGCCATCACCAATCACAATTAATTGGCGATCGCGCATTTGCGAAAAAGCTTCCACAATTAGATCAATTCGTTTATAGGGAACCAGTCGTGAAGCGGTGAGATAGAAGTCTTGCTTTTGTTCACAAAGCGCATAATTTTGTAAATCTACGGGTGGATAAATTACTTCAGCCGATCGCCGATAGACTTTCTGAATCCGACGGGCAATAAATTTGGAGTTAGCCATAAATAGATCCACACCGTTAGCTGTGCGCGTATCCCAAATCCTGATTTGATGCAAAATCCATCGAGCAATCCAGCTTTTAATACCGCGTTCTAAATTTGACTCTTTTAAATATTGATGTTGCAAATCCCAAGCATAACGAATCGGTGAATGCACATAGGAAATATGTAATTGATGCGGCGCTGTCAAAACGCCTTTGGCAACAGCGTGGGAACTAGAAATAATTAGGTCATATGCTGACAAATCTAGCTGCTCGATCGCTAAAGGCATCAGTGGCAAATATTGGCGAAACTTGGTTTTGGCAAACGGCAACTTTTGAATAAAAGTAGTGGTCACTTTTTTATTTTGAATAAAGCCCCGTTGTGAATCATCTAAAAAATCCACCACCGCAAACAGATCGGCATGGGGAAATATATTTAAAATCTGCTCCACCACGCGCTCTGATCCCGCATAGGTCACAAACCATTCATGCGCGATCGCAATTTTGAGATTTTCTAGTTTTGGCATAGTTATGGTTAGAATAGCAACATTGAACAGGTCTGCTTTATGAAGTTTCGCCGACTATCTTCTACATTAGCCTCCGTTAGTCTTGCGATCGCTAGTTTTGCCAGCGTTTCAGCATTAACTTTTGTGCGGCAGACTGCACCTGCGATCGCGCAAGAAGCAGCTCCGACTGTGACTACAACATCAAGCACCCATGCGATCGCCTTAGCCAAACACTTACGCAAAATAGGCGCAAAGCTATACACCGCATATTGGTGTCCCCATTGCGACAACCAAAAACAACGCTTTGGTAATGAGGCGGTACAACAGTTAGAAGTAGTTGAATGCGATCGGCGCGGGGTCGATCCTCAACCCCAGCTTTGCCGCGACAAGAAAGTTCGAGGTTATCCCACATGGGAGATCAACGGCAGACTCTACTCAGGAAATCACTCCCTAGAAAGCATTGCCAATTTCTCAAAATATCGCGGGAACTTGTAGACAGATGCTAATTGCTTAATTGGCGGCGAAAGTCTCTAGGACTTAGACGTAATGGGTTTTGGGTGTCCCAGATTCCTAGCTCTTGTAATCTCGCTTTGGATTGGGCGCGACTTATTTTTGCATCGTACTTTGAGTTCGGCGGATATGGCTCTGCGATCGCAAGTCCCTCTGACACCAAATATTTATTAACTAATAAATTATCTTTCCAAATATAAGCGAGGAGGCGATCGGAGTTATCTTTTTGCTTAACATCAAACTCTAAAATTACCTGCTGCTCTTTAATCAGATCCGACAGACGCTGACGAGCGCGATCGCCCCAAGGAGATTGTTCTTTGAGAGGCGCACTGAGTCCTAGTAAGCGTACCCGTTGCACAGTCATATTCGGGTTACTAATCACAGAGGCTTCGACGGTCTGCCCACTGACAACCCGATTAATCATCCATAATTCGCCATTGACTTTATCCTTGGGCTGCGTCAAAGCGATCGCAATATTTGCGATCGCTAAGAAGGCGACCAATATCACAACCAAAATCAATAAGCGCGGTGGGGATTTTGCGATCGCGCTTTCTTTTCCTGTTTTAGAGTTCATAGGCTTGTCGCATAGTTCAAAATTTAAAGGGCGCAAAGCGCCCTTAAATTTTTTTAGTCATGATCAAAAAGTAGCCCCAACTCAAACCATCGGCGCTTGCGTTTGGCAAAAAAGTTGCCGAACTGTAACTTATAGACCTCATCTTCATCTTGAGTTTCGAGATCCAAGTCAGACTGCGCGTAACCCGAACAAATTAGCGCATATCCCTCATCCTGCAAAGACTTAGATAAACCGATTACCTCGTGTTGGTCGATCTTGCCTGACTTGACCCGCATCGCACAAGCCGTACAAGCACCATTCAAACAGGAAAAAGGCAGGTTAATACCTTGATCTTCTAAGGAATCAAGAATATAGCGATCGCCTTCGATATCAGCTTCGTAGACTTTATCTTTTTTGCGATCGTGAATCCGAATGTGATAAGACATGGCTTTTAGACGCGAGTGGGAATCATGCCCGTCAGCCGTGCATAGTCAAATAAGCCACCCGCATCAATCACGGGGCGCACATCGCCAAGGGACTTCAGCGCAAAAGTTTCGCCAGTCGTCTCATTAATAATTTGATTATTATCAAAATCAATGGTTGCTTCTTCACCAGTTTTGAAGTGATCAACCAAACAATCAACCGATTCCCAAGGATATAACTCGCCTGTGGCTGTACAGTTACGGAAGAAAATTCTGGCATAGGACTGAGCCACAACCGTCTCTAGTCCCGCTGCTCCAAGTGCGATCGGTGCATGTTCTCGCGAAGAGCCACAACCAAAATTTTCACCCGCAATGATCATCGAATAGATCGTCTTGCTTTCGCCTTCAGCAATAAACCGATCATAGCGATCGGGGAGTCCGATCATGGCATAGCTACCCAGCTTCTCGTACTCATCAGGCTTGGACGGTACAAGCGTGAGATATTCCGCAGGAATAATTTGGTCAGTGTCAATATTGTCATCCAAGACAAATACTTTGCCTTTAATTGTCTTACTCATCATCTTCGTTTATAAACTACTGGTCAAACAAGAACCAACTATTTGTGGCGCGGCTTCGCCGCGCCGATGGTTAAACAAGAACTAATTCTTAGTGGCGCGGCTTTGCCGCGCAAAAATTTTTTGGTTCTAGTCGAAATAAAATAATGTGACAACCTTGCGTTGTTCTTCAGCATCCTGACAAGTTTTTAGCAAGGTCTCACTTCCATGAAACGCAAAGCAAATCAGTTGCTGACACTTGGAAATAATTTCTTGGTTGCATCGAATACTTGCTTCCGCCAAGGATAGAGTGTCATTTTCACCATGCTCAACTAAATGGATTACATTTTCTAGCTGGTCACGAGATTCATAGGGCTGTCTATCAAGACTTTGAGGCAAAATTACGGTCAACAAGTTTGGGTCAGCCCGCAAAGCCCCTCGAATCGCCGCAAAATTTGTACCTGTTGCACCAGAGGTAATAATACTATTGCCAGATAGAGCCAAGGCATAGCTGAGCAATTCAATCAGCAGTTGGTGAGTTAATGGCACATGGCGGGAACCTAAAAAAGCAATTCGCTTGGAGCCTTGCTGTTGTATCGTGGCAAGCTCCTGCAAAAAGTCATCTAGCTTGGGTAAATTAATTGACTGAGTCAAACAAATCCCTCTCGGTTACTACTTACTGAACGAATATATACACAATATCACCTAACCCTAGAGAAGCAAACCAAGTAGGTAGCTAAAGTGACATCAGTAACATTAATTCTTTTAAATTAGGGA
>JAYUSC010000322.1:0-9517 GCA_043755885.1 Pseudanabaena sp.
GATTTGGACATTGTGGCATAGAGCGCTTGCAAAGGTTCGCCTGTTTGCGGATCTTTAGGATCTTGAGGATTGACCTGTGAAGATGGAATCCATTTGTCCTTGCCGCCTTTATTGGGATTCATGTAGGTTAAGCCCTGCACCATGCCCTGAGTAAGCAATCGCGCAAATGGCTCATCAAAATTAAGCAAGCCGCGATCGCGTAAAACTTTAGTCATAAATCGCGAGTAGAGCAAGTGCAAAATCGCATGTTCGACACCACCGACATATTGATCGACAGGCATCCAGTTATTGATTGCATTGCGATCGCCTATTTCGTGATCATTCTTCGCATCAGCAAAACGTAAGAAATACCAAGAGGAATCGATGAAAGTGTCCATCGTGTCGGTTTCGCGCTTGGCGGCTGTGCCACACTTAGGACAGGGGACATTTACCCAAGAGTCCAATTGGGCTAGGGGTGACGCGCCGCGACCTGTGAGTTCGACATCTTCGGGTAATGCGATCGGTAAATCAGCATGAGGGACGGGGACGATGCCGCAGCTAGGACAATGGATCACGGGAATTGGGCAGCCCCAATATCTCTGGCGAGAAATCAACCAGTCACGGAGGCGATAGGTGATTTTGGCGGTTCCCCATTGATTGGTTTCTGCGAGTTCGATGATTTTGGTTTTGGCGGTTAGGGAATCTAAGCCGTCAAAACTGCCTGAATTGGTCATGATCCCAGATTCAGTGTAGGCGGAAGCCCTCACCCCCTGCCCCTCTCCCAAGGGGAGAGGGGAGTTAGAGAGGATGACGGTTTGAATGGGAAAGTTGTACTGTTTTGCGAAGGCGAAATCGCGGACATCGTGGGCAGGAACTCCCATAACTGCGCCCGTTCCATATTCAAATAGAACATAATCCGCAATCCAGATTGGGACTTCTTTGCCTGTGAAAGGATTAACGACACTTGTACCGATCGCAACGCCGCGTTTGGGGCGATCGTCAGATGTGCGATCGATTTCAGTGAGGTTTTTGACTTCTTCAACGAATTTGGTAACGGCTTCTTTTTGAGCGGCGCTGGTCAATGTCTCGACTAGAGGATGCTCAGGAGCAAGCACGACATAGCTCACGCCGTAAATCGTGTCGGGGCGGGTGGTAAATACAGTGATCTTTTCGCTACTGTTAATAATAGGAAAACTTAGCTCTGCACCTGTGGATTTGCCGATCCAGTTGGCTTGCATGGTTTTGACATTAGACGGCCAGTCAGGGAGCTTGTCGAGATCTTGCAAAAGTTGTTCGGCGTAGTCGGTGATTTTGAAAAACCATTGACGCAATTTGCGCTTCTCGACCAATGCGCCCGATCGCCAAGATCTGCCCTCATTATCAACTTGCTCATTGGCGATTACGGTTTGATCAATTGAGTCCCAATTAACTTTTGCTTCTTTTTGATAAGCCAAACCTGCTTCTAAAAATTGCAAAAAGATCCATTGTGTCCATTTGTAATAGTCGGGCGAACAGGTTGCTAATTCGCGATCCCAGTCGTAGGACAAGCCCACTTGCTGAAGCTGCGATCGCATATTCGCGATATTCGCGTAAGTCCATTTGGCAGGATGGGTATTGCGATCGATCGCCGCATTTTCCGCAGGCAATCCGAAGGCATCCCAACCCATCGGGTGTAAAACTTGATAGCCCTGCATTCTTTTGTAACGAGCAATGACATCCGTGATCGTGTAGTTACGAACATGCCCCATATGCAGATCCCCTGATGGATAGGGAAACATTGACAGCGCATAGAATTTCTTTTTTTGACTACTATCTATCGCGCCAACTTCGTTATTATTTACTTTGTCAAGTTGCTGCTGCGCCCAAACTTTTTGCCATTTGGATTCGATCTGCTGGGGGTTATATCTGGTTTCCATCACGTATCAGTCTATATGCGAATATGAAGGTGAGCAACGCAATGCGCTGCTCACCTTCATACTTAATAATACTAAACATCAAGCCCTTATCTAACTTATGTCACCCGATTATATAAAAGCTCAATTAATCTTGCTTATTTCGATCGTGGCTGCGATCGCATTTGTTGGTTGTATCTACGAATTGTCATACGGTGCGCCAGATTTTGGCTTTGCGACCACTTGGGCGATTTTGCTAATCAGCTTACCTCTGGGTGTCTACACCTTTGCCAAGGCTGTTACGCTGGCTCGAAAATCCATTTAATAAATGATGTTACGTGGAACCCTCACCCCCCAGCCCCCTCTCCTGCGGGAGAGGGGCTAGGGGTGAGGGTTCCGCGTAATATTAATTACGCCCAGTTTGGCGAGCAATCTGCACAAATAGGAGGCAATCTTGAAAATATTACTGGTTGAAGACGATTTACATTCTGCGGAAATACTTTTGCAGCAATTGGCTGAGTCGCATTACACGATTGATTCTGCTGTTAATGCCAAGACCGCATGGCAGTATATCGAAACCTATACCTACGACTTGGTTATTCTCGATATTATGTTGCCTGATAGTGATGGCATTGAGCTATGTACCAATTTTCGCGCCGCTGGCTACACCGTCCCCGTGCTATTGCTGACTGCAAAGGATAGTGCTAGCGATCGCGTAATGGGTTTAGAGGCAGGTGCGGATGACTATGTGGTCAAACCCTACAATTGTCAAGAATTAGTGGCGCGGATTCGGGCGCTGTTACGTCGCTATGGCGATCGCGATACGCTTACCGAAGAATTAACATGGGAGCAACTAAGTCTCGATCTCAAAACGAATATAGTCACGTACGACCAAAAATCTTTGCGCTTAACCCAAAAAGAATATGGACTATTAGAGCTGTTTCTCAGACATCCGCAACAGGTTTTCAGCCGTAGTGCTTTGCTAGATCAGGTATGGTCGGCGCGCGAGTTTCCGAGTGAGGAGGCGGTGACTACACATATTAAGGGATTACGCCAAAAGCTGAAGGCTGTGGGAATGCCGATCGACCCGATTGAGACATTATATGGCTCGGGATATCGCCTAAAACCGAAGCCTGTTCAAGCTGAAGAGCAGCAAGCTGTTGAGCCTGTAGTTACAACTCCTTTGCCTGAGAAAGACATACCGCAGATAGATAAAGCGCGAGCGCTGGAGATCATTGCGCTTGTGACCAAAAAATTTATCGCGATTTTGCCAGAATCGATCGCTCTTTTACGTCGGGCTGCGATCGCACTAGAGCAGGGCAACTTGGATGCAGATTTGCGCTATGACGGATATATGGAGGCGCATCGGCTGATTGGATCGATGGGTTCATTAGGTTTTCCCTCAGGATCAGCGATCGCATTTCAGGTCGAGCAGATGCTAAAAAGTGATTTTGCTTTAGCGCAGACCGATACGGCGATATTGCAGCAATTAATTACTGATTTAGAAGCAAGTGCTTGTGACACTGTTAGTGACCAAGGTAAACCTGTAACTCCTACGATTAATCTACCTCAGCCGCAATCTCATAAACCACAACAACAATGCGATCGCTCTAAGGTGATGATTGTCGATGACGATCCGTACATTCTAAATATCTTGCGAGTTTTGCTAGGAAATTGGAATCTTGAGGTGATTACCTTGCAAGATCCCCAGCAATTTTGGCAGGTGTTGGAATCAACTTCCCCTGATCTGCTGATTTTGGATTTGATTATGCCAGACTGTAACGGTATTGATTTGTGTCAATCTATGCGAATATCTCCGCTAGGGAAAGATTTGCCAATTGTGTTTTTGTCAGCCCATAGCGATCGCGAGACGATTCGTCAATTGTTTATCGCTGGTGCTGATGATTATCTCAGCAAGCCAATTGTGGAGGCAGACTTGTATACACGCATTCTCAGCCGTTTGGAACGCCGCCGCCGATCGTCAAAAATATTTTCTAGCAATATTTCCTGAAGCCATGACACCATCTTCGCCGCTCTCAATTTCCCAAATCCAGAGAAACTCTGACCTTTCTCAATCCTCAGCAGCGATGTTGACTGTGCTGATCGTGGATGATGCTCAAGTTGATCGGGCCACCTACATTGGCTATCTGCGATTGGACAAATCACACCTCTATCATTTTCTGGAAGCGGACAGCTTAGAATCAGGATTAGAGTTATGGCGATCGCAAAATCCAGATATTATCATTCTTGATTGTGAACTTCCTGATGGTGATGGACTGGAACTATTACAAGCAGTAGTCGTAGCAAAGTTGGGAGTCGGCACGATCGCCCTCACTGGAGCTGAGAATGAACAGATTTTAGAGGTGATGAGTTTAGGCGCATCGGACTATCTGGTAAAAGGAGCGGTTACCTTAGTCTCGATGATTAATCGTGTTGGACAAATAGGCGATCGCATTACTCTCGATCGCCAACTAAAGCGATCGCAGCAGCAAGAAATTTTAATTGCCAACATTTCGCTCCGTATTCGGCAATACCTAAATATAGAAGATATTTCTAACTCGATTGTCCAAGAAGTACGCGCATTTTTAAAAGCCGATCGCACGGTTATTTACAAATTCAATCCTGATATGAGTGGGATGGTTATTGCCGAATCGATTCAGCCACCTTGGGAAAGCTGCCTCCATCGACAACTCAACGATGAACATTTTCCTACAACAGTGGGTGGTGAATATAGAGAAGGAAGAATTTTTGTTGCCCCTGATGTGTATAAGGCTAATCTCAGTGAATGTCATTTGCAAATGCTAGAACAGTTCCCGACAAGGGCGAGTTTGATTGTGCCAATTCTGCGTCCGCACAATCAAACTGAACCGCTATGGGGCTTGCTATGCACTTATCAATGTTTTACGCCACATAGTTGGGAAGAGTCAGATATTCGCTTACTTCAGCAATTATCGGTTCAGCTTGCGATCGCGCTGCAACAAGCTGAACTCTATCAAAATCTCCAAATCAGCAATGCGGAATTAGAAAATCGTGTGATTGAGCGTACCGCCGAACTCTTTCAACGTCAACAGGAATTTGCCGCTCTTGTCGAAAATTCACCTAACGCGACGATTCGCCTCGATCGCCAAATGCGTCATCTCTACGTTAATCCAGCCGCTTCAGGAGCTTCAGGTATTCCCACCGAAGCCTTTCTGGGTAAAACATTTCGCGAAATGGGATTTCCTGAGAAGAATGTAACGCTGATCGAATCTATGGCGCAGAGATTACTCACAACAGGCGAAGAACAGCTATTTGAAATCGAATATCCTTTGCCAGCAGATCAGGGAATGGGATATTACCGATCGCAAATTATTCCTGAATATAATCCCGATGGCGAAATTGCCACGATGCTATTAATCTTTTATGACATTACCCAAAATAAACTCAATGAAATAGCTCTCAAAGAATCAAATCGGCGTTGGCAATATTTGCTAGACAACGTGAGCCTAATCGTGGTTGGGTTAAACTGTGCGGGAGAAGTGGAATATATCAATCCATTTCTGCTAAAGATTACGGGCTATGCACTAGACGATGTGATCGGCAAAGACTGGTTCTCTTATTTTTTACCTCAGATAGATCAGCCAGAGGTCAAAGTGGCTTTTTCTAGCCTGCTGAATAATGACTTTGCGAAATATTATCAAAATGCGATTGTCACAAAAGCGGGTGAAGAAAGAATGATCTCTTGGAACAATACGATCCTGCGGAATCAAGAGGACGAGATTATTGGCACACTGAGTATTGGTGAAGATGTTACTGAAAAGATGCAGATTGAACGGGTAAAGAATGAGTTCATTTCCATAGTTAGCCATGAACTCAGGACTCCTTTAGCTTCGATTCGGGGTGCATTAGGATTGCTTGCGTCAGGGGTGCTAGCCAATAAACCTGAAATCGCCCAAAATATGCTCAATATTGCCGCCTCAGATACGGAAAGGTTGGTAAGGCTAGTCAATGACATTCTGGACTTAGAGCGTTTGGAGTCTAGCAAAGTCACGCTCGATCGCAATTGGTGTGATGTGCTGGAGCTGTGCCAACAGGCGCTCGAAACGATGCAGGCGATCGCAACCGAAAGCCAGATTGAAATATTATGCGAAGCTCAGCCGCAGCAATTTTTTGCGGATTGCGATCGCATTGTCCAGACTTTAGTGAATTTGCTCAGCAATGCCATTAAGTTCTCGCCATCTCACAGTCAAGTGCGACTAGAAGCCAAACAAATTGGCGATGAGATTGTGTTTCGGGTTTGCGATCGCGGTCGTGGTATCCCCGAAGAGCATCTAGACAGTATTTTTGAGCGATTCAACCAAGTCGATGCTTCTGATTCTCGTCAAATGGGCGGCACAGGTTTAGGTTTAGCGATCTGTCGCAGCATTGTCCAACAACATGGTGGCAAGATTTGGGTCGAGAGTGTATTCTCAGAAGGCAGTACCTTTTCATTTACCATTCCCCATCGTCTAGGCTAAGGTGATTTCTCATTTAAAAATTACCCCACCCTAGCCCTCCCCTTGCAAAGGGGAGGGAACCAGATTTCTAGTTTTCCCCCTTTGCAAGGGGGAATTAAAGGGGGTAAGTCCGACTTATATCTAAGTGCTGGGAGATTTTTTACGAGAAATATCCTAAAGCTCCAATAATTATTGGGCTTTAAATAAATCGCACAAGTTATTTGATTTGCAATCCATAAGAGGAGATTCCAAAATTATGACTACCAAATCAATTTTACTGATCGATGACGAGCCAAATATTGCGGAAGTCATTGCTGTATGCCTAGAAAGCTTTAAAGGATGGAAAGTGCAAGTGGTTAATTCTGGCAAAGCAGGGCTGAGCATTGTGGAAACTCTCAAGCCCGACGCAATTCTGCTTGATGTGATGATGCCGATCATGGATGGCATGACTGTCTATCAAAACTTGCAAAAGAATCCAATTACTCAAAATATTCCCGTCATTTTTTTAACTGCAAAGGTACAGGTTAGCGATCGCGAAAAATTTGCTCAACTAGGTGTAGTCGGCACAATCGCTAAACCCTTTGAGCCACTCAAAATTTCTGATCAAATTGCTCAGCTTTTAAACTGGTAAATAGCCCCAAAAAGAGAGTTGTAGTTTTTACCCCCCCTAGCCCCCCAATTCTGGGGGGAACCATATTTAAGTCCCCCAGAATTGCGGGATTTAGGGGGCTAGACACCTAGATCATTAAACGATATTTTAAGTGTCATATAATCCTTGAAACGAGCTTTATGTATACATTTGGCGAAAACTATACGTCTCAGATTATCCCCATTTTTATTGTCTATAATAAAGCCCATGTTTTAGGCGCAGAATCAGTTGCGCCGCTGCAAAATAATGACAAATACGAATTACAAAACAGTTTTATTAATAGACGATGAAGAGTATATGCATCAAATTGTGAAGACTTGCATAGAACTTTTCAGTGACTGGAAAACAGCAACAGCCAGATCGGGCGAGGAAGGATTAGCAATCGTTACCGATCTCAACCCTGACGCAATTGTGCTAGATATGATGATGCCAAATATGGATGGTTTTACATTCCTCAAAAAATTACAAGCCGATCAGCAACTGGCGAGTATCCCTGTCGTATTGTTGACATCACGAGTGGATCTGACTGAGCCGCAAAAAATTGCTCAACTAGGGGTCAAAGGCGCGATCTGCAAACCTTTCCGTGCGACCAAGCTGGTTGATCAAATCGCCAAGCTCTTAGATTGGTAAGTACCAAAACCCAAAAAACAAAGTCCTGTAATGCCCGCTTAGCAGGCATTACAGGACTTTGTTTTTTATGTTACTCAGATGCGATCGCATGGCAGAATTTTTGCCCAAAATATTAACTTTTATTTCAGCCCAAAGCGTTTTAAGAGAATATTTCGCTAACCACAGAATTTCCTCATTTTTTATTCTTAATCTTGTAAGGATGGCTTTAGTCAAACCTCGAAACAAATTGGTGTGACTAGGGGGAGAAAACCTGTTTTAGCTATTTAAATAATCATCAAAATTATGAATCAACTTCAGAATAACTCAATCTGTGAATTAGGTTGGTGGATTGAAATATTGACCGCACAGCCTTTGTGCCTATATTACTTTGGCTCATTTACAAGTCATCAAGAAGTCCAGAAACGACAAGCAGGATTCATCGAAGATCTTCTTTCAGAAAGCGCCACAATCCTGTGGGTTGATGCTCGATTTTGTCAACCCAGTCAATTAACTTTGACAAAAGACGATCTGCGATCGCACTTTCTTTCATCAAAAAAATTGCCACATTCGGACTTAAATCAATTTTTGCTGTTTGATATTGCAGCTTAGGTCAATATTTTAACTCTTGTTCTTTAGAATCAATAATTGTCAGCATGAAAAACATCAATCTTTTTTATCAATGCCATGTTACTGGTCAAGATTCTACAATTTGGCAATTGCAATGTCATTTACGGATTATCTACCAATCATTCGGACAGCAAATCGTGATTGTCTCACCCCAAAACTGTGAAATTGGTTGGTTTATGCCTTCTCAAACCGAAAAACTTGCCACCCAGATTATTCGGGATTTTCAGCTTAATCCTAGTCGTCTAACTTGGATTGAGCATGACCAAAATTATGCCAGCAGAGAAATTTGCACAGAGTACAGTGAGATCACATTTCAATGGAAACAGGCGGTCGCGACTAATCCGCGTTGGCAAGCGATCTCCAATGAGCTAGTAAGCTGCCTAATCGCTGAGACCGACTATAGTGACTCTTGGAGCAAAATTCATTTATTCACCAACCCTTCACAACTACTCCCACACAATGCCTATTTGCGAGACACAAAAGATTGCATGTCGTTCGTTCGCTCGGCATAAATTACACCCAAAAAAGAGTGGCGGTGCAAAGCACCGCCACTCTTTTTTGGTTTTTGGGAGCTATAAATTTGCGATCGCACCGATCAAAAAAGGTACAGCCGCCGCATCCCAAAAACCTTCAAAACGTCGCTCAGTTAATAATTGTAAATGCAAAGTAAAAGCGTGGGGAAACCCATTAACTTCAAGGCTAATATCTTCAGTTTCCAACGTACAACAAATCTTCTCGCCGTCCGATAGCTCGGCGGCCATAACCTGCATCGTCTCCGCAAGTTGTGATGCTAGCTTACAAAAATCTTTAAACTCACCTTCAGTTAGCTCGATCGCCCAACTGTCCGCCCCCACCAAACCCTTATATAAATCTACATCTGACCGCAAACCAATCCGCCAACCTTCACCGCTTAACAACTGCTTAGAGGTATCTTGAGGCGCAAAATTTAGCATAATAATCCCACAAATTAGCGGCGCAATGCGCCGCTAATTTTATACCTTTCAGTCGCTCAGAATTTCAGGCTGGGAAATTTCGTCAGACATCTCCATGATGGCGCGTAAAATCGGCTTCATCATGCGATCGTCATAATCATCATCTTCGTAGCGTCTAAGCTTGGCTCGATTCGCAACTTGGACAGTAATGCGATAACGATTAGAAGATGCGCCTATCAGTTCTTCGACACGACGAATAATTTGCGATGAGTCAATAGTGTATCGTTTTGCCATAAAACCGAAAGAAAATGGGTCTTTTTAGTCTAACGCGATCACGCTCATCTTGCACTGAAT
>JAYUSC010000323.1:0-1696 GCA_043755885.1 Pseudanabaena sp.
GAAATTAATTTTGCGATCGCAATACCCACCCCCGAATTCAAGATTGGCATCAAAATTGCAAAGGCAATTAAGAAAATCCCAGTTTTTTGCAAATCCTTAATTCTTTTAGCCGCAACTAAACCCATATCCATCAAGAAGAAAGTCAACACGCCGTAAAACATATCTTGGGTAAAGGGTGACAACACATGCCAGCCTCTTTCACCAGTCAAGCAACCAATAATCAAGCTACCAACTAGCAAAAATACAGAGCTATTTAGAAAAGCTTCGCGTAAAACTTCTGACCAAGAAAATTCGCTAGTTTCACCTTTTTTCGCCTTTTCTGCGGCAGTAAATAGGCTAACAAGAATCAAACCCACAATAATCGCAGGAGACTCCATCAAGGCAAGCGCCGCCACCATATAGCCATCAAAGGGAATACCTAACTGGTTCAAAAATGAACTTGCCGTAATAAAGGTAACCGCACTGATCGAGCCATAGGTAGCTGCGATCGCAGCGGCGTTGTATGCGTCAAGCTTGATTTTGAGAATAAAGAATGAGTAAACAGGGACAACACAAGCCATCAGAATCGCAGCAAGCATGGTCAAAATTACCGCTTGACTAATGCCACTTTTAGCAAGTTCGACCCCACCCTTAAACCCGATCGCCAACAGTAAATATAGTGAGAATAATTTCGGGATTGGCGGCGGGATTTCTAAATCTGATTTAACTAACACCGCTAACATGCCCAGAAAAAAGAACAGGATTGGCGGGTTAAGAACATTAGAAACAATTAGGTCTAAATCCATTTGGACAGATCCATTAATAATAAAAGGATTTTTTTAAAGCAAGTCGTGCATGATGTCAGTCTACAGAATTGTATGGCGATCGCCATCAGAAATGCGTTAAAAGGCTAAAGTCAGCGCTTTGCAAAGCCTTTAGCCTTTTTTGGTAGCATAGAGCAAAGTATTTCGTTTGGGAGAATATTTAATAATGACTGCGATCGCAACTCCCCCTATCAAAACACAGCCCAACTCAGCCGCCCCTCGATCCCAAACATTGATTACAGATCAATGGATCAGCGCCACATGGGACGAGTTTGTCCAGATTCTCAAAAATCCTCTGTATGCAGAATCTCGCTGCTATTACGACAAAAATCAAATTAAGCAAATGAGGATTGAAACTATGCCCGTTGGTTCGGAACATGCTGATGACAATACTGTAATCATCTTTGCGATTAGTTTATACTGCACATTAAAGAATATTCCTGCGAGAGGTTTGACCAATTGCAGTTATGTCAAAACAGGTGTTCGAGGATGTCAGCCAGATATTTCGTACTACGTTGGTGAAGTCGCCGCCCGCGCACCTCGCAGCAGTTCCATCGTCAGCCTTGACGAATCACCTGTACCGAATTTGGTGATTGAAATATCTAGCTCGACGATCAACGACGATCTTGGTAAAAAACGGTTACTTTATGAACAACTAGGCGTTAGCGAGTATTGGGTAGTTGATGTCCAAGAGGTAAAAATTATCGCCTTAGAAATGTTGGAAAACGGTGGCAGTCGCCAAATTACCGTATCTAAACTATTAGGCGGCTTAGCGATCGCCGATCTCGAAGCCGCACTAAAACTCAGCCGCGAAAAATCTCAATCTGAAGTTGGAGCATGGCTACTACAGCACTTTGCCCTCTAAAACCCAAAGGAGTGTTGCGGCGCTTCGC
>JAYUSC010000324.1:0-3949 GCA_043755885.1 Pseudanabaena sp.
ATTAAATATAAAAGTCCAAGATCCTTACCGCCCGCTGCGCGGGCGGTAAGGATCTTGGTTCTAGGTTTTTAATTATGCCGAGGTACTTATGCAATTCATAAACACTTTTATTAAATCCTTTCGTTAAATCAGGAGATATTGTGTAATGCCTTTTGGACCAGCTTCACGCTTGGGTGTCAGCCTGTTTGATGAAACTCCTCCTATTGAATCGGTACTCGGTCAATCTTTAGGAGAAACCGAAACGATTATTCTTGCTGTCTATCGTCAAGTACTTGGCAATGCCTATGTAATGGAAAGCGAAAGACTCACCGTTCCTGAATCACAATTTAAGCGCGGTGAATTAAGCGTCCGTGAATTTGTCAGAGCAGTCGCCAAATCTGATCTGTACATGACACGCTTTTTCTCAAGCTGCCCTCGCTACCGTGCGATCGAGCTTAACTTCCGCCATCTTCTAGGTCGCCCACCATTAGACCTTGAAGAAATGCGCGGACATAGCACCACTCTTGATACCAAAGGCTTTGCTGCTGATATCGACACCTACATCGATAGCGACGAGTACCAAAATACCTTTGGCGAAAACTTCGTTCCTTATATCCGTGGCTATAAGACCGAAGCTTGTCAGAGCATGGTGCAGTTTACACATACTTTTGAATTGGTACGCGGCGCATCTAGCAGCAGCCTCAAGGGTGATCTCTCAGGAATCACACCTAAGCTCAATTCACTAGTGATCAACCCCACTGCTACCGCCGTCATTTCGCCTTCTGGCAATGGCGCAACCTTCCGTAATCCTGCTGATGCACCTTTGACCCGTCGTGGTTCATTTGGTACTCCCACCAGCAAGGTTTACCGCATTGAAGTTACTGGCTACCGTGCTAAGAGCGTCAATAGCATTTCTAAGTTCCGTCGCAGCAACAAAGTTTATTTGGTGCCTCTTGACCAACTTTCTCAAGAATACCAACGCATCCACCAACAAGGCGGCGTAATTGCCAGCATCACTGCTGTGTAATTGTTCTGCTTAAATAGGTAACGCTTCGCGTTACCTATTTAAGCTTTGATTTAAAACTTTTTTTACATGATTAATCTCAATTTATTAAGAGAAAATTAATGGCAACTTTGACAGCTATTGAATTGTGGCCAAATAGCAGCTTGGAAGATGTCCAAACTGTTATTCGTGCAGTTTACAAACAAGTTTTGGGCAATCCTCACGTCATGGAAAGTGAGCGCTTGATCTCAGCCGAGTCCAAGCTCGCCGATCACTCGATCACCGTGCGTGAATTTGTACGTGCTGTGGCGAAATCTGACTTTTATCGCGATCGCTACTTCACCGCTTGCGCTCCATATCGCTTTGTGGAACTCAACTTCATTCACATTCTGGGTCGCGCTCCTCAAGATCAAACAGAAGTTTCGGCACATATCGTTCGCACCGTAGCTGAAGGCTATGACTCAGAAATCGACTCCTATGTCGATAGCGATGAGTATCAAGCAGCCTTTGGTGAAAACGTTGTACCTTACAATCGCGGCACAAGCAGCGCTAGCAATGCCAAGCAAATTGGCTACAACCGCATGTTTGCTCTCGATCGCGGTGCGGCTCAAGTTGATAGCTCTGTCCAAGCCTCACAGCTTGTATATGCGATCGCAACCAACAGCACCAGTGTGATTAAGCCTTCGACCTCGACCGTGATTGGTTCTGGCACTGAGAAGCGCTTCAAGATTGTGGTGTCTGGCTCCAAGTTTGATACCTGCCGTCGCGTTAGCAACACCGAGTACATCGTTGCGGCAAGCAAGATGACTCCTCAAATCCAACGGATTAATCGTACTTCTGGCAAGATCGTTAGCATTACCGAAATTGCTTAATGTTTGAGTGAGATGCGGCGCGATGCGCCGCATCTTATGATTTTTATATAATTTGCACTTAAAAAATTTACTCTCAGAGACATCTTTACGGAATACTTAATATAGATTATTTAAAATAAATTTTTTGATTTGCGATCGCATTTTTATGATCGCTAGGATGAGTTTGATATGAAAAGTTTAGATATTAATACTGCCGCCAGCACAAATTTTAGTGCTTACAACAGTCGCCAATTCTTGATTGAGTTTACAGGCGGAAGTTTTACAAAAAGACTCCAAGGCACGAAAACTCATCAGGTTATTGTTTCCTATGGGTCGCTTTCTAAAAAGCTAAAAACAATCCAGAGACTTGGTAGCAAGGTTGTTAATGTGTCTATTCATCCTCAGCCTAAAGTATTAAAGACTAATCCTGAGAATACTTCGCCTGAGCAAATCAGTGAGCCCATTCTTGAAGTTGATCATCAGATCTCTCCTCAAAAAACTATTGAACAACCTATTGCTGAGACCTTGGGCAGTGAAGTTGTTGAGGCTGCTGAAATAACGTCAGAAGCCTCTCCTGAACCTATTCTTCAGACCATCGCAGAGATTGCTGATCAAGAAGTTTCTGACTCTAATTCAGAAGCTGTCACGGCAGAAGTAGTTACTTCTAAGAAGCAAAAAGCTGTCTCTGAATCAACAGCTAAACCTAAAAACACGAAAGCTTCTACTAAAGCTAGCAATGAGGTTAGTAAACCTGAAAGCACTACTCAAGTAACAGAATCGATTGCGATCGCCGAACCAATTACAATGCCTCAGCAAGTTTTAGAACCTGAGCCAGAAATTGTTGTTGAGACAATCAGTGCAATTATTCCAGAGACAAGCCTCAAACCGATATCTGAAGAACCTTTACCAACTCCTCCGCAAACTGAATCTCCAGAACCGATCGCACCCTTACCCAAGGCAAAAGCGCCCAGAAATTCGAGTAAATCAGGACATGGTTTTAATAAATCCAAAAGTGATACCAAATCACCGAGATCGCCAAAGTAGCCCAAAAATTAATGAATATTCAGGAATTTGTAAAAGATTCGATCGGGAATTGGCGATCGCAACGCAGCGCCCATCATTTAGCCTTTGGACATTTTGAAGCCGTCCAATCAGAGATTGAGATTACTTCTCTCTCCATCAATGCGCCCGAAGTGATCGAACTTTGTCAAGCTAATCATGTCGATCCCCAAACCGCAGTATCTCCTTTTCGGATGGCTTGGGAAGGGCAATCTGATTGGGAAGATAGCGAAGCCGTTAAAGGTAATTGCATTTTGATCCCGATTCCTGATTGCGATCGCCCCAATTGTGGCAAACTGATCCGCGAGCGTGGCTATGCCGAAGAGATGCCTGCCATTGGCGAATATAGTTTCACCGATGATGGCACATTTGTCTTAGTCACATCCTACGATCGCGCCGCCGCCGAAGAAAAAATCTGGTTTGTTAATCCCAATCTGCGTTGTCGGGTGTCGTTGATTAAAACCAATACAGGGACTGGAGTGCTAACGGCTTCCTTCTCTTCAGAGATTCGTCAAACACCTAAAAGTTAGGATAGACTTTGCCATAAATCTGATGGATAAATCTGAAGTGATCTCAAATGATTTACTGACCCTCGCGCAATGGATGGCAGGAGATTTTAGCAATTATCAGCAAGCGTCGGCTAGTCCTAAGGATTACGCCCATATTCATGTTTTTTTTCGTCCCTTGCCCTTGGAGTTCTTCTCAGGAATTGGACTTTACTCCGAACAAGTTTATGACTATGACCTCTGGACTCCCTACCGACAAGGTGTGCATCGTCTAGTCGAGCGCGATGATCATATCTATATTGAAAATTTCAGCCTCAAAAACGCAATGTTTTATGCTGGCTCAGGACGCAATTTAGACATTCTCAAAACCATATCGACTGATGCGATCGCACGTCGCCATAACTGCTCAATGGTATTTAAACGCGATGGCGATCGCTTTCTCGGTGGAGTTGAAGGAAATAGCTGCTTCATTGAGAAAAACGGTTGCCAAACCTATCTTGATAGCTATGTTGAAGTTACAGAAACAACTTGGCTAAGTCTCGATAAAGGCT
>JAYUSC010000325.1:0-1694 GCA_043755885.1 Pseudanabaena sp.
AAATAATCCATATAAAACCCAAAATGTGGCGGCAGGCTACGCCCGCCGCCACATTTTGGGGAGCAATTATTTCGTGTAAGTCCCTAAACATCAAACAAGGGACTTAATTAAGTCCCTTGTTTGATTAGCGAAAGGGAATGATTTCCGCTTTTAAGCCTGATTGGGCGAGTTTCTGGACTAGCTGATTAGCAGTGGCGCTCTCACTATAGGCTCCCACTTGCATTACAGTTCTGCCACTACGCGATAAGCGAAAGGCATCGGGAACAACCGTTCTCACTCGTTGAGTTACCGCAATGGAAGTAACTGGCACAACTACCCGATATTGGAAAGGTTTGCCTGTGGTGGGATCAAGGTTAGCTGGTGGTAAAGCCGTAACTCTAGGAGGATTTGCTGGAGCGATGTAGTCACGCTCGATGATGATCGTTGTTGGTGCAGCACCAGAATTAGTGGAAACTACAGGACTTGGTAATACTTGACCAGAGCTAGGCGGCTTGGCTGGGACAAATACTGTTGTGGGACGGGGATTAGATTGAATTGGAATAGTAGTTCCTGCATTGGTTGGTGCGGCTGGAATCGATGGTAGTGGTGCAGGCGTAATCGAAGTTGCGATCGCATTAGTGATCGGAGAACTTGACGCTCTCAAATCTAGCAATCCCTTTACCCGCGATTGATTAATTTGATTGCCCACAGCGACTAAAGGAATAGTCGTCGCATTATTAATGTCGAATTCACGATTATTTCTGAAAGTATTATTTCCCAATGAAATCGTTGTGCCAAGATCGGGATGAGGAGAACCGTTAGCACCACTAAGAACGACTAGACCATTGCGCTGATTATCTGCGATCGCATTGCCGCGCAATGTTGGTTGCGCCGTATTAGAAATAATAACTCCATCCACATTACGAGAGATATTATTATTCGTTAAAAGAACTTGAGATTGTTGTCCTATCGACAGCCCAAAGCCTGTATTCTCAAATTTATTATCGCGAATTTCCCCTGTACTTGTGCCAAGCGCTGAAATGCCACTACCTCTATTATTTGTAAATAGATTGTTGCCAATGAAAGCATTAGCACTGCCTGTGAGAAAGATGCCATCGTGGGTGCTGCTAATAAAACTATTGTTAGCAATAACGACATTACGGCTAGATTCTAACCACAGTCCATAGCCGCGTGGGTTGCTATTCGTGACCGTAAGCCCTTCGATGCGGGAATTAGTTGCGGCTGCGATCGCAATATTTTGGCTTGCAAATGTAGGACTGACAAAGCGACCACCGCCGCTAATGACAACAGTTCCATTGGCGCTAGGATTACCGCGCAAAATCGCACCTTTAGGAAGACGAATGGGGAAACTTTCGCCAGTGGTTTGGCTATATGTGCCATTGCTTAATTGGAAGATAGTGCCTTCTTGAGGATTGGCTGCGATCGCAGCCGTGATTGTGCGATAGGTCTGGGTATCGTTACCTTGTGGAGATACATAGACAATTTTTTGTTGAGCAGCCTGCGCCCAAGCAGCAGAGGGCAGCGTGAGGGACAAGAGAAAAACTACATTAATAAGACTAGGACAGGGAAACTTATTCATATCAATATATCTGGCAAACATGTCTAACTAGACTAGCAGTAAGTTGTTTTTGTTTCATAAGTAGCTACGCAAAAGACAGCTTAAAACCAAAAAAAACAAAGCGCCCGCTACGCGG
>JAYUSC010000326.1:0-1693 GCA_043755885.1 Pseudanabaena sp.
CCATCTACGGGGCATCGAACCCCTTGACGGACGCGCTTACATCCCGTCACTCATCCTTGTAAACGGATAGAGTGCGGGGCTTTCGCTTGTTAGCTAAAATAAAAGGAGCAGTCCAAAGCACTGCTCCTTTTATTTTAGCTGAATCGTCAAGCGATCCCCCCATAAAATATAAGACTCGCTATGCGAGTCTTATAAACTTAATAGCGGTTAACGCGCCTAGAGTTACTTCTTACTGGTATCGGAATCAACTGAGGCTGGGGCTGATTTTGTCCCAATAGGGCTTCTAGAACGCGATTTAGAATTTCGCCTATCTCTTTCATTGCTTTCTTGATCGCTTTCACTATGCTTGGCTCCCTATCGTCGTCTAGGTTTATTTACTCAATCATAGCAAACCTTTTCCTAAACAAATCTAAAGCTGACATTACAGTTGCCTTTCTAATCCAATTTCTACCTCTAGAGGGACTAAAACGCAGCTCGATCGCCTCAACTTTGCCATCTGGATGCGCGATCCCCACATAAATCAAGCCTACAGGTTTCGTTTCAGTGCCACCATCTGGTCCTGCGATCCCCGTAATGCTGACCCCCCAATCAGATTTCAGTTTTGCCTTGATCCCGATCGCCATTTGTTCAGCCACGATCGCACTGACTGCCCCATGCTGATCAAGGATTTTGCGATCAACATCTAGTAAATTAACTTTGACATCATTGCGATAACTGATCACACCACCCAGAAAATAACTAGAACTGCCTGAAACCTCGGTTAAGGCTTCACCTAACCATCCACCTGTACAAGATTCGGCAACTGCTAAAGTTTGACCACGCGATCGCAAGAGTTGCCCAGCCACACTTGCCAGCGTATCCTCATTAGTGCCATAGCAAAATTCGCTGGTGAGTGCGCGGATCTCAGCTTCGACGGGTGCGATTAAGGCGATCGCCTCTGCTTGATTATTAGCCCGCGCCGTGATTCTGAGTCGGGCTTGGGAATAGTTGGCATAGGGTGCGACAGTCGGATTTTTGAGATCAAGTAAATGATTGACTTTTGTAGCTAGAGTCGATTCGGCGATGCCGAAGTACAACAAAACTTTAGAGTGAAATGTCCCTTGTCCGTAATTTCTCGCTTGCAGCAAAGGTGCAGCCGTTTGCTTCCACATCGGATAAAGCTCACTCGGTACACCAGGGAAAGTGAGAATCAATAAATTTGGCTGTGGTTCCCAGATCATCCCAGGTGCAGTACCAACAGGATTATCTAAAATCTCCGCGCCCATAGGCAGTAGCGATTGCTTGCGATTGTTAGCTGTGGGGATTCGCCCTGTTTGCGCCGCCATCTGCTGGATGCGCTCCCAAATTTCAGGACGTTCTTCGAGTGCTGTATTGAAAAAACTTGCGATCGCCTCAGTCGTCAAGTCATCGGGCGTTGGTCCAAGCCCACCCGTAGTAATAATTAAATTAGAGCGGCTAGCCGCAATTTCTAAAGCCTGATGAATGCGATCGGGATTATCACCAACAACGGTTTGATAAAAATGTGGCACTCCCAGCAAAGCAAGTTGCTGCGCTAAATACTGAGCATTACTATTGAGAATTTCGCCCAGCAATAGCTCTGTGCCAATGCAAAGGATTTCCGCGCCAACATTCATATAATTGCTCTCACTAGTCGCTAAGGAATGAAAACTAAATAACATGTGCATATAAAACC
>JAYUSC010000327.1:0-9458 GCA_043755885.1 Pseudanabaena sp.
TGCGATCGCGCAGCTTTAAAGTTATTAGTCTTTGCAACAAAATTTTTTTCAACAACATATCTTCCATCGATCGCCTCCAAGCCTCAGTAAAGTAAGTAACTCCCCGCAGGATTAACTTACCCAACTTGAAAAGATTTTCGTCTCTAAAAATCCTCAAATATCATGTAGGGGCTTAGCATTTGCGCCGCAATTTTAAAACTCACCACAGCAACCTCTATCCGCAAAAGCTAAGCCCTCTCTGCTTTTACAGACAATTTATCCCTGCCTTGCGAGGTTTTGGGCAGAGTCCCTGCGTTGCGAGGTTTAGGGCAGAGCATTCCCAAAAGAAGATTATCTAAAAACTTATAGATTGTCGCGGGAATGCTCAGCCCCTACGGTAAACATCTTGTTTGGTTATTGATTTTTTGACGAATACAGCCATCGCCCTTGTTGTTTTTAGGTTATAAATACAGTAAAAAATCATGAGTGAATCAATCAAAGCAACCCGTGCAACAGTTGCGATCGGCGGTTTAACCGTTGACGCTTTCATGTTGCCAAATGGTAGCTATCGAATGTCGCAAACACAGGCGGCTGAAGCCGTGGGAAAAGATGAAATTAACGCCCGACGGTTTTTAACTTCAAAGAGCATCAACGCTATAAGAGGAGAGGGTTATACGCCCGAAAGTATTGAATCTAGACAAACCCGATTCAATTATCGCTTTGGTCTGAATCATCGATAAGTCCGAGCCTCAAGAGCTTCTTGGCTAAAGTATACACATCTTGCTTACTGCCATCTTTGCGAATCCCTAAAGCCACAACCGTTACAGTGACTTGATTTTGCTCGATCGTGTAGATGATGCGATATCTTTGTCCGACTGCACGCACACTATAAAAGCCATCTAACTCACCCAATAATGGTTTGCCCTGCAACTCAGGAGACTCAGTGAGCTTGTCAATGCGATCGCTAATTTTTTGACGAATACGGCGATCAGTAATTTCTTGTAATAATTTGAAGGCTGTTGGCTGAATGACAATGCGATAGATCATAGAGCTAAGTCTAGTTTGACCGATTCCCAATCTAGCCCCTGTCCAGATTTAGCTTCTTCAATACCTTGACGCAAATTTTTCATGAGATTAGCATCGCCCAAAATCTCTAAGGTTTCGAGGATGGCTTCATAATGTTGCCATGTCATTACGGCTAAAACAGGCTTACCTCTGCGAGTAATAGCGATCGTACTTCCTTCCTGAGTCAGCTTTTCGGGTAACGAGGTTAGCTCATGACGCGCCTCAGTAATAGGAATGTTGTAGAGCATTTATTTAAAATTTAGATGTACATCTAATTGTACATCTAAATTTTATTCTGAAAACACGACAATTTTATTAACTTCTAGGATATTGCTAATTCTCAAATCAAGTGCGATCACATCTCTTGGATTACAAAACACTTTCGCTTTAAGCCGCGAATCATTGCATAACCCAATCACCAAAATATTAATATGCTCGATATATGCAGCATTTAGCGCCGCCTTGCCCTGCTCATATACAAGCGGTATCCCAGGTTGGATGATCGCCAGATTTTGAAAAAACTGATTGGTACTTGTAAAACAGCGATCTATATATTGAGTGAGCAAATCAAACTCAACTTCGGTTTTGCCTTGAATATCACCGAGCGTATAGGCAATCATGTCGATGGGAGTGCGATCGCTAACAAAGCTTGTCGCTGAATTTTGCCACACCTGTTCGGCAGCATCGAGAACATGATTCTGCACAAATAGCCTTGTTTTAAAGTCCATCGGTTCGGCAGGGTCTAAGCCTAAATCTACAAAAACTTGACTAGTCGTGGTGCGGACAAAAGGGATATTTAGATGGGATGAGATTGCGATCGCTAAAGTCGTTTTGCCAGTACGATGTGCGCCACAGAGACCCAAATTGCTATTAGGTTTAAACATCGTCTGGATCTATGCCCAAAGCTCGTAAACGTTCAGCAAGGCGATTTGCACGTTGACTTTCTTGTTCTGCAAGCTGGTTGGCTTGCTCTGCGCGTTGCTCCTGCGCTTCGGCGCGTCGGCGTTCTTGGGCGGTGCGTTGCTGTTCTTGCCAAACTTGGATTTCTGATTGTTGCAAACGGCGATCGATCTCCACAGGCGATAAAAACCTCTGTCCATCGGGACGCGATAGGATTAATTCTTGTCCTGCTACCCAATCAAATCTAATCCCTAGCAGTGGGCTGACCCAATTGAGCATGGATGGAATTTGGACTAGGCGATCGCCGACTCTTTGCCAGCCTTCTAAGATCAAATCATCAGGATCGTAAGTGTAATATTCCTTAATTCCATAGGTTTGGTAGAAATCAAACTTGTCTTCAAGAGAGTCAAGCCCACGCCGATCTTTATTGCTCGGTGACAAAATCTCAAAGGAAACCTGCGGGGCAATATCATCTTCCATCCATTGCTTGTAAGAACCTCTCCGCCCTTTTGGTCGCCCTAAAGCCACCATTACATCTGGGGCAACTCGTTTTTGGGTGCGGCGCACTGGGTACCAGAGCAAATCCCCCGCTACAAATACATTTGGGTCATCAGCATACATGATCTCCAAATTTTCTTTGATAATTACGATCCAGCGATATTGTTCGGTATTGTCAGACATAGGATTGCCGTCACTGTCGGGATAGTCGATCTCTGGCGCGATCTCTTGAGAAGTCAAAGTTTGCAGAGTCATGGATTTGTCCTCGACGAAACCTGTGCATAGTTCATCTATTAAAACACACACAAATATTAAAGGTGGCGCTTTGCGCCGCCTTTAATATTTGTGGTTAGGCTCCCAAAACTCTCTTCGCTCTGGCTAAATAAGATTCGCGATCGGCTAAGCCATTAGTACCGCCATTGATGATTTTTGTAATTGTGAGCACATCATCGCGATCGGCATAAATATTTAGATTGCGAGTGTCCCAATACCAACCTGCACTGAGGCAAGCGAGATCGAAATCTCCCAAGCGTTGAGGATTGTTAATTAAGTCCACGGCTAATGCTCGACCACAATCAGCATAGTTGGCGCGTCCTGTAACTTGGATTAAGCCACGCCCTTTAAAGCGCACACCATCCCCAGCACGAGTATTGCCGAGATCGCCGCGTCCTTCATAGTCTGCGCCAGAGGCATATTCTTCGTTGGTATTAAATCCATCGCTCTCATGTCCGACTTGAGCGAGGAAATGGGCTTGGCGTAATGGCGTGGTAATCGCATAGCGCTGCATTGTCGTATTTAGGTGGGGCAGTAATTTCTCAAGGCGATCTCGTCGGGAATAGGGAGCGATCGCACTTAGTTGTTCTTGAGTAATCAAACCAACTTCTGATGTACGCGGATATAAACCCTCATAAGGTTCTTGATTCAGTTGACGTGGCGACAAATTATTGAGAATGCGAATCGTACTATCAACTAGCACATCCTTGGGGTTGAAATCATCTTTAAGTCCCGTAATCAATTGATCCAAGCGTCGCGCCGCTAATTTGCGATGTTCGGTCAGATTTGGGGCTTGGTAAAGCCCATCATAGGGTTTTCGAGAAATGGGTCGCAAAGTCAAACCACTCATCACCCTGATCAAGTCGTCAATGCGACCATCGGCAATATTGGGCTTAGGGTCAACGATCTTGCCGATCAAAGCTACTAAAGTCTGCGCGGCTTGTTTGCGCCATGCCGCCAAATCTGACGCAGGGAAAAGTCCTGAATAAGGCGATCGCCCTGTCGGACGGGCGGGCAAATTCCGCAAAAAACGCACCAAATCATCGATCGCCCCATCAAAAACACTACCTTCAACATTAGGGATCTTCGGCACGGAAGCCTGAAGAGTTAGCGCCGCCCGACTCCGCCATGTTGGTAAATCAGCCGCAGGTAAAATCCCTGCATAGGGTTGTCGAGTTTCTGGACGTGCGGGCAAGTTATTTAGCGCCCGCATCAGATCGTCTACCAGTCCATCTTTTTCATTGATCGTACTGCCGACGATTTTGGGAACTAGGAATGCAAGGGTTGCGGCAGCTTGCGATCGCCAAATCTCAACTTGTTTCATGTTCTTGTTGTAAAAGTTTGCGTAGCGAACTCTTTAAGTACCTTGGCATAATTAAAAAACCAGAACCAAAACTATACCGCCCGCTGCGCGGGCGGTATAGTTTTTGGGGTTTGAAATTTAATTGTGCTGAGGTACTTACCATCATCTTTTGACACTCTCAGCGCTGAAGCGACTGAGATTCCTGAATAGTCCAAAGATTGAACTTCAGAGGCGTAGTCAAAGCGCCTCTACTGATTCCACTTAGGTCTAAGCCTAGTGTTACCGCTACATTTTTTCTAAGCATATTTGCAGCGCCATTACAGTCTGCATTAATTAGATAGCCTTGAGCAGTACGATACAAACCACGCTTTACACGCTTACCAGATTCTTTCCACAATTCGGGTTTTTCACCGTAGATAGGGATTATATCTGAATCCAAGAAACTAGCCTTAGACGTGTAACTTTCTTCAGTTTCAACAAACTGAATACCGTAGATTTCGCATAGTTGATTAATCCTTTCTTTCAGCCTAGCAGTGGGAATTTGCACAAATTTTTGATTGGTTTTTGCTCCCATATTGACTGAATCTTTTTGCCCTTTATTCCAGCCAAAAACGATAGTACCAAGGCAATTAGATAGGCAGTGGTTAACTACAATACGCGCCGCTTTGTTGACAGCATCACGCATTTGACGATTACGCTTTTCAGTAATATTGGCTAACCGCTTAGTCCAATACCCATTGGGCTTGCCTTCCATCAAAACCGATGTACGCTTGTTATACCACTGGTTAAGCGATTTTAGATGTAATCCATCAACAATAAAGCTAGTCCCAACATTAGAAACACAGGTTAGCCAATTGTTCAGACCATGATCTATGCCTAAGCATTTATCAGGATTTAGCTCAGCCTTAATACTGGCTTTTGGATAAACGAACTCAGCGTAGAAAGCGCCATTTCTAGGCAAAATTCTAACTTCTTTGAGTAAGTCAAAATCAAGATTAGATGGCATTGGCAAAAAGAATTCCTTAAGTCCAAACCACGCTTTGACCTGCAGCCCTAATGGAAAACGGACTGTGTTGCCAACTAATCTCAGCGCTCTTTTGGGGAATGCGACTAATTGATAACCTTGTTATCGATACTTGGGGAATTTTGGCTTTTGATCTAGTTCCCCATTACGAGACTTTTTAAGCAACTCAAAGAAGGATTTAACTGACTCACCAACCGACAAACAAGTTTGCACGGCTGCTTCAGATGGCAATGCAGAAAAATGCTTGTTAGAGCCAAGTTCATTAACTAAGTCAAAGCCAGTGACAAACTTTCTAGATTTAAACCAGATTTGTCGGGCATAGTAGACAGCACAATTATGTAACTTATTCGATTCTGAGCAAATATATTCCAAAATCGCCTTTAAATCTTTATCAGAAGTAATTAAGCATTGTTGCACTCCCATTAGCTTTTTAGTTTTCGCCATGGCAACGACTCACAATCTTTTTGACTTCTTTACTGTGATTTATCATAGTAGATGTTGCAATACTTATCTACTAAATATTATGCTAGTTCAAGAAGATTACAAAACTCATAATCATGTCAAATTCTTGGTTAATTACCATTTCGTTTTTATTCCAAAACGTAGGAGACGGGTTTTAACTGGTGATATAGCAACTAGGTTAAGACAAATATTCTTGGCATTGGCAATAGAAAAAGAGTGGGATATTTTAGCCCTTGAGGTTTCGCCCGATCATGTGCATCTATTCGTAAGCGTTAAGCCTACCGATACACCCCATTTGATTGTCAAAGCTTTTAAAGGGCTCTCTAGTCGATATTTACGTCAAGAGTTTCCAGAGCTTTGCCGAATGCCTTCCCTTTGGACTAGCAGCTATTTTGTTAGTACGGCTGGTAATATTAGTTCAGAATCAGTAAGAAAATATATAGAAGACCCTCACCATGCCTCTAACTAACCAAAAAGATTAAAGGCAATAAATTGCCCCGCTCGTTTCCCTCTCAGGTCTGAAGACACTGAGTTTCCCACTTACCGTATTATTTTTATGAAACGTCCAAAGATCAATTTCACAAAGAAGGGATAGCGGAAAAAGATTGTACCTAGTCCACTAATAATCCATTGGCGTAAGCTAATTATCGCTACTGGTATATATGGCTCTAAATAAGACTCTAGCACCCCAATTAATGTGTTAGCACGACCTATTGGACTAGTAAATTTGAGCGCGATCCAGCAAAAAATCAAGATGATGATCGCCACAACTGCCACGAGTCGGAAAATTGGGCTTTCTAAAAGTTGCAGTAACCGCGTAAATAAATTCTTGGCAAGCTTTGGCGTGTTGGGTAATGTCAAATTTAGTTTAGAAGAAATCCACCAAATCATTAAGACCACGATTGGAGCTGCGATCGCAATGTGCCAACATTGACTAGTTAAAGCTAAATTAAAATTTTCTGGCAAATCAAGGCGTTTACCAAGTTTTTGCAACGGTTCACACCATGTGATCGTCGTCACAAAAGAGACTGTGGCGATCGCAAAAGGACGTAATTTTTCTTCGACATAATCTGCGATCGCAGTGATAAATTGCCGCGAAATTTGACTGACCAGAAAACTATGCGCTTTTAAAATGCGATCGGCTTGAGGGTTTGTTAAAACATCTTGACAAACCTTTTGATTAAGATCGCCATCAATATTTATTAATGTTCGTAATATTAACGATTGCTTAGCTTCAGGCGAATTACCAATCTCGTCTGTGTAATAAGTCCAAATTACGATCGCCCCTTGACGTTTGGCGGACATACCGACGCTAGAAGCCAATACTTGCAACAATTCCTGACTATTAACCCGATAAATAATCTCATTCTCGGCTGCCAAACCCTGAGTATCGCGATCGATCTGGGCAAGAACACTTGGGTTAAGCCACAGCCTAATTTCGTCATCAACAATAGCCAACCAATTAGGCATAGCCACCATCATAAATTACCCAAATTTGTAAGGTTGCGCCTCGCAGGGGCGCAACCTTACAAATTTGGGATTGTAATTAATACTGTTCATTTGGATCGGAATGGCATCAAATCTTTGACTAGATTCACGCAAGTCGTAATCAAGCCCATCCATTGCTTCTCAGCATTATCCACCGCCTGATGATGCAAATCAAAAACTAGCTTTGCCATCTTTGGGTCAATTTTGCTTCTAGTTGGAGCAAACAAATCATCCAGAAAGCGATTATTCAAATCGCCATCAAGTTGAAACTTAGTCTGAGCATAGATACGTTCACCATTCAACAGTGACTGCTCGAACTCCCATAACTTACGAAAATATCGAATTGTTGGCGCGTCAGGAACCAGATTGCCATCTGCATCTTTAGGGAGATCCATTTGGAGAACTTTTTTCGCAAGCTCCGCATAACAAGCTTGTTCAACCTCAAATTGCTCTTTTTGCCTAGGCTCGGTCAAATTTTGGCGATTATTAAATGTGCGTTCAGCCCGCTTATAAATTTCTAAATCTCGATTGTAGCGATCCAGCTCAGTCTGAGTAGCAGCCGAACCTTTTTTTTGCAGCTCTTTACTACGATCAAGGAGTACTTTTTTGATGTCTTGTAAGCCTTCCTCCGTCTTATACATCACATTTTCGAGCAGATCATCGTAGAAGACTTTCGCGTCAAATCTGGCGATCGGGATATGACTGACGATCATCGTATTCACTTCCAGTACCGTAATTTCTTCTAAAACATCTTTGATGGTTTCTCGAAACTTATTAAGACTGCCACTCTCACTAGGACCATCTTTAAGTGGTACTGTCGTTTTAGAAGCAGTCGCTAATTCTGAAGATTTCCCTACAGGCTTGTTGCCATCAGATTTAGCCTGATTAGCATCATCTGCTGCCTTACTGTTATTGTTTGTAGCCCGATCTCGCATACAGATTCCTCAGTGACAGGTCGCATAAACTAGACGCAACTAGGCTCGACTAAAGATGCGATCGCTACTAAAGCTAGTTGTCTCTTCTTCAGGCTCTGGCTCACTTTCATCATTTAACAGTCCTGTTACCTTTTGCCCAATATCGACAAGAGTTTTCAGATTATTTGCGATCGTCTCTGCACCCTTCCCAACTTGAACTTCATGGAAGCCGCGTAGCTCCGCATAGGGAGAGCCTTGCAAAAAATCTGCACCTAGCTCATTCTCGATATCACCATCAATCAGATTAATCGTTGTCTTTAAGCGATTACCGGCTTTATGGGTCGTATCTCCTTCATGCGCTACCCAAGTCACAATTTCTAACTGCACAAGGTCAGAAAATATTTCAATCAAAGCATCCCCAAAGTTTTTGGTTTCTTTGAGCTTGCTTTGAAACCGCACTGACGCTGTTACTGATACTGACGAAGAACTTGAGTACGTCATAAATGATACCTATATAAAAGTTTTGATAACTTAAGTGATTTCACTAAAACAATTTTAATGATAGTTAGATTTAATGATAGTCAGATAGCTCAATTAATTCCATTGGCACAAAGCTTTCTTGTGGCAGCAAAATCAGTTGAGAATAAATAAGTTTGCCAGTCATATCTATGCGGTTGATTGCTATGCCCATGGGGCGCGGTAGTTGCGCGGCGTAGGAATCAGAATAGTAACGATAAATCTGCTTGGCAGCTCCAATAATCATCGGATCGACTTTTTTGAGTCCAGGTTCTAGCTGTCTTTCTGGTTGTTCGAGGCGCTGGGCGGCATATGACACAATGTAAACCCCTTAAGTTTGACTATTCTTTTGCCTTATAAAAAGCTGCAACAGGACTTTAGCTGACTTTGTTTTTTTTAGCAAGATTTGAGCTAAGGATTATACATGAGTTGCTATTTTTTGGGTTGCTATATGAGCAAAAATTAGCAGAATATTTAATTGCTCTTTTGATTAGCTTTTTAATTGCCTTCAGCACTGGCGAGTTTAAGCCGAAACAGCTTGCTATAAAAGATTTGGGGGAAATCGACATAGCCCTTGTCACGAATATTCGAGACAACTTCAATTAAGTAGCCAACAAATTCTGAGTTTTCTAATGTCATTTCATAGCTCATGTCAGCATCACCATCAAAGGTCAGGCGACATAGAGCCAAGTCAGACGGTAAGTTTGCCACGCGCCATACTGCCATAAAAGAAATAGGCGTGCTTCCTTCGACATGACGCTCGCCTGTAATTTCGCCTTGTTTGTATAGGGAAATGGCATAGGGGAGAGCTTGACGCTTGTTTGGCTCTCGATAGTAGGGCATGTAGATGGAAACTTCTTGCGGTGCAGCGGCTTTAAGTTCGATCGCCATAGATGTTAGCGCCTTTATGATTTATATGTATTGAGTGAATTTTTAAAAAAAGATTAGCAGATTTTTGCCTTAATTAAATGTTCGCCCAGCCTAGATTGAGCGAACATCGGCAATTCTGATTGTGAAACCAGTTTGAGATTTTCCA
>JAYUSC010000328.1:0-9453 GCA_043755885.1 Pseudanabaena sp.
GCACCGCCCGCGCAGCGGGCGGTGCAGATTTTGGTTCTGGGTTTTTAATTATGCCGAGATACTTATAGACAACTTAAAAATCACGACCAGTTTAGAAATAATTATTTTTAGAACTTTTCGATAATATTATTTGGAGATTTAAACGTGGCGATTCCCTTGTTGAATTACGCTCCAGCATCGCAAAATTCTCGCGTTGCTGGCTTTACCGTCGGTAGTGACAACACACCTCGCATTTATAACACAGCAAACTTACTCTCCAGTGGTGATCTAGGCGAACTGATCGAAGCCGCCTATCGCCAAATTTTCTTCCACGCCTTTACTAGCGATCGCGAAGTTGCCCTAGAATCGCAATTGCGTTCTGGCAATATCTCGGTCAGACAGTTCGTCCGTGGACTAATTCTCTCCAATACCTATAGAAGCAGTTTTTATGACAAAAACAGCAACTATCGCTTTGTAGAACAAACTGTACAGCGTGTTCTTGGTCGCGATGTATACAGCGAAAAAGAAAAAATCGCTTGGTCGATCGTAGTTGCGACTAAAGGTATTGAAGGTTTCATTGATGCATTGCTCAACAGCGATGAGTACCTTGAAGCATTCGGCGATGACATCCTCCCTTACCAACGTCGTCGGGTCCTCCCTAGCCAAAGACTTGGCGAAGTGCCTTTTAACATTAAGTCTCCTCGCTACGATGCTTACCATCGCGCACAGTTGGGCTTCCCTCAACTCATTTGGCAAAATACTGTCCGCAGCTATGTCATTACCGACAGAACCCCAAAAACAGGCGATCCAGCTTTGTTCTTGAATATGGCTCGCAGCATTAGTGCAGCTCCTGCTAACTCAACCCCAGTATCTGCTCAAAACCTCGATTACGAACGTTTAGTTCCTCGTCGTTAAATCTAAACTTAAAGAGCGAGATACAAAGCATCTTACTCTTTCCCTAGAAAGCAAAGGGGGCGCTTAGCGCCCCCTTTGCTTTGGCTGTAAATTGCGATAAAATCTTTTTCAAACTTATTTTTCACTAATGGATATTCATCAATTTCTCGAACTTTTTGTCGGTCGCTGGCGATCGCAACGCAGCGATCACCAATTTAGTAAGGGAAATGGTAGTGGTGATACTCGTGCTGTGATTGAGGTTACCGCTTTAAATCTAGACGATCCTGACTTGGTGACAATTTGCCAAAAGCATGACATTGATCCTGACACTGCGATCCATCCGATGAAGATGTCATGGGAGGAAGAATCTCTCAGCAGTAATAAGCCTAAGGGGCAGGCTCTGATCGTACCTGTACCGAATGATTTGACTTCACCACAGAAAGGCTTGATTTTGACCAGCCAAGGTAAAGGTGTTTATGAGTTTGGTTCAGACGAGGCTCTGACAATTCAGACGGTTACTACACAAAATGTAATCGAGGAAAGAATTTGGTATGGAAATCCTAACTTAAGATTTCGCGTTGCAACTTTGTTGAAAGGAGATCTAGTTAGCGGTCGCCATGTCCAGTCATCCAAGTTTTATTCAGAAATTCGCAGTACTATACCAAAGTCATAAACAAAATCACAAAAAAGAGGCTGCGCTTTGCGTAGCCTCTTTTTTATTTTAAGAAATGCGATATTAATGTCCAGACTTCCAAGCTAATAAAACCTGCCAAAAAGATAAAAATCGCAATATTTAAACCAGTTTTAATTTTTTCCATATTTGTGTTGGGTATTAGGCTCTGTAAATAGATTAGGATGAATGCCTCCAAAAGCCGCCCATCCTAATCTCTTTAAGAGTGTCATATTTTGATGAAATAGATGCTTAAATAAACCAAATAATTTTGACTAAAAAAATCATCACTTCAATCTAGTTGAGTTAGACTTAACCGTTATTACATTCAAGTGTGAGGATGTACTGCTGTGAATTGGAACAAAAGGTTTAGTATTCTCGGATCTGTAGCGATCGCATCTTTGGTGATCGCCCAGTCGGCTTCGGCACGTTTTGTAATTTTTGTTTCAGGTAATGATCCCGCAACCTTACAAAGGGTTCGCATGGTCTCGCCAACTGCTTTTGCCACAAAGATCAACGATCAACCTGCAATTCAAGCAGGTATATTTAACTCTGAGACAGGCGCTGATAGCCTTGCGATCGCCCTGCAACAGTCGGGACTATCAGCCCAAAAGTATTTTCGACCTTCAGGGGGGGGAAGTAATGTCCAAGCACCCTTTACTGACATTTCAACATCACCCTTATCTTTGCCTAATCCGCAACAGGTTGTCATTCAACAAACCGCTATTCCTCAACCAGCAAGCTTTCCGACAGATTCCCAGCCTCAGCTTTTTAGCGCAGCAACTGAGCCACAGCTACCACAAGCGACTCAGAATCCCAATTTCCGTTATGTTGCAGCAGTACCCGCAGCAGCAAGCAATCAGTTTTTGCTGTCACGAGTGCGTCAATATGTTTCCAACGCCTTTTTGACAAATTCTGGACGTGGTACTTATATTCATGCAGGTGCTTATCAAAGTCGCGATTCAGCCGAATCTGTATCTCGCTATCTGCGATCGCAAGGTGTTGACTCACGAGTTCTTTACTTCTAAATATGCCCGTGAATAGCACCCCAGATATTCCCCCTAACCCAACTCAAAAATCAGTTCAGCGACTCAAGTGGCTGGAGCCTTTAGCTTTGCTGTTCCCAAGCGGCTTTTGGCTGATCTCATTTTTGATTATTCCCACGGTTTTTATATTAATTCAGAGCCTTGTACCTGTTGGTAAAACTGAGTTTGGTCTAGACAACTACCACAGAGTGTTTGATTACGTCGGTGGCAACTTCATCTATCTAGTCGTCGTATGGCGATCGCTGCTTTATGCAGTTATTACTACAGGATTTTGTTTGCTCTTAGGCTTTCCTGTCGCTTACTGGCTAGCCGTGATTGCTCCTAAGCGTTGGCGCAATATTTTGCTACTTCTATTTGTATTGCCGCTATGGACATCATCGCTATTGAGATCGTATGCATGGATTACGATTTTGCGACCGACAGGGGTTCTAAACACTTTTCTGAACTTCATTGGACTATCAGGGATCAATGTGTTGAATAAAGCTGAGGGCGTAATCATTGGCATGATTTACACTTATCTGCCCTATATGGTCTTAGTTCTATATACTTCGCTCGAACGCCTCGATCTCCGTCTACTTGAGGCGGCGGCTGATCTTGGTGCTAATGCTAAACAAACTTTTTGGCAGGTTACAGTTCCGCAGGTTTCTTCAGGGATTATTGCGGGAGCAGCGCTGGTGTCGATCAGTAGTTTTAGCGATTACATCAACCCACAACTATTAGGTGGTCCTGGTAGCCGCACGATCGCATCCATTATTGAGTTGCAATTTTTGGGCGCAAGTAGCAACCGAGGGTTTGGCTCGGCGCTGAGTATGGTGCTAATTCTTGCTGTGACGATCGTGATTGCTTTGCTAATTAAATATGGCGATCGCAGGGTGGTGAGTGATGGCTAATCAAATCAATGTGCCAACTGTGAAGCGCTGGCAAACTTGGTATACAGTACTTGCCTTCTTTTACATGTACTTGCCGATCGCCGTTCTGACGATTTTTAGCTTTAATAAGTCCCCATCCCCATCCAAATGGACTGGGTTTACTTGGGAATGGTATGCCAAGTTTCTGCAAAACCCAATCCTACTAGCCGCTCTTAAAAACAGTCTCAGTGTGGCTGTAACTGCGGTATCGATCTCAGCCTTACTAGGAACGCTCACTGCGGTCGGTTTGGCTCGTTATTATTTTCCAGGTAAGAGCTTATATCGCGGCGTTACCTATTTGCCTTTGATCATTCCTGACATTGCGATCGCCGTGGCAACCCTCGTATTTTTTGCAGCGCTTAAATTACCGCTTAGTCTTGTTACGATTGTAATTGCCCACATTGTTTTTTGCTTAGCCTATGTCACTGTCGTTGTCTCCAGTCGTCTTGCCACGATCGATCCCCAACTCGAAGAAGCAGCGCTTGATCTAGGCGCAACGCCTGTGCAAGCTTTTTTACGAGTATTATTGCCCCAGCTTTTACCAGGGATTTTATCAGGCTGCTTGCTTGCATTTATTCTCAGTATGGATGACTTTGTGATTGCTTACTTTACCGCAGGCGTTGGCTCAACTACTTTACCGATCGCTATTTTCTCTTCACTGCGGAGTGGTGGCGTAACCCCCGAACTAAATGCTCTCAGTGTATTGCTAATTATTGGTTCAGCTTCAATGGCCGCGATCGCAGAAGCAATCAGAAGCTGGGGTAATCGCGATTAGAAATAGTCAACGACGGGCGATTGTGAGATTTTCTGAAAAGCTTTATCAAAAAATAATTGTTTTTGCAAATATAGGTTGAAAACCTGTGGTATATTACATCTGGCAAAGCTAATCAAAGCTACAGAATGACTCCCCATGAGTGAGAAGCCTTTAAAGCTGCGAATCTCAATTCCACCCGTTGAGGGAATCGAGGACATTCCCATCGCAGCAGTCGAAGTACTCGCTACAAAAATGGGTTTTGATCCTGATGCTGTGCAAGATATCGTACAAGCTCTTACGGAAGCTTTGGTTAACGCGGTTCTTTACAGTACATCTGATCTTGACGTAGAAGTTGTAGTTTTCGCGGCGAATACCAGCCTAATTGTAGAAGTCCACGATCGTGGATCAGGTTTTGATATAAATACTGTACCGCCACCTGATTTTGATTTAATATCCGAGATTGGTGTCGAAAATGGCGGATTTGGTATACATATGATCAAAGCACTGGTTGATAAGGTCGAGATCGAATCTAGCAATCAAGGTACAACAGTCCGTATGAGTAAATTCCTGTCTATCCCCAAACCCATTCTCCAATCATGACTCATTCCTCATTTTTACAAGATGAACTCAAGATCGTCGAACAGATTGATGGCGATCAAGTTATTCTCAAACTGAATGGTGCGTTGAGTGTAACCACGGTTCCATACTTTAGACAAGCCGTGCAGCCATTTATCGACCGTAAATTATCGGCGATCGTATTGGATTTTGAAGGAGTGACCAAGATTGTCAGTAGAGGCGTAGGTGCAGCCATTGATATGGCTGTGCAAGCCAAGAAGCAAGGCGGTAAATTGCGCCTAGAGAATGTCGGTAAATATGGTCGCTCACTATATATCCAAGGCGTGCATTTAGTAGCCGAAGTGCCTGAACTAGAAGGTTTTGAACCATAAAAAACAATAGATCAAAAACGGCGCTTCGCGCCGTTTTTGATCTTAGGAAATAGACATGAAAATCCTTAGTCGCAAATCGTTAGGAGTCCAATCTGTTTTCGATATTGGCTTAGAGCGCGATCATAATTTTTTGTTAGATAAAGGCTATATTGCCTCAAATTGCTTTAATAAATCTCATAGCGTCGCCTATGGATATGTAACCTATCAGACTGCATATCTTAAAGCAAATTATCCTGTGGAATATATGGCGGCACTTTTGTCGTCGATCAGTGGTGACCAAGATAAAGTCCAGCGATATATTGCTAATTGTCGCAGTATGGGTATTCCCGTGGTTCCGCCTGATGTGAATAGCTCAGGTGAAGACTTTACGCCGCGTGGAGAACAAATTGTATTTGGCTTAGCTGCCATTAAAAATCTGGGGGCAGGACCGATCGCGGCGATTTTAGAGACTCGTCAAGAAGGCGCTTTTACGTCTTTAGCGGATCTGTGTAGTCGTCTCGATTCGCGATCGCTAAATAAAAAAGGATTAGAAGCATTAATTCAAACTGGCGCACTAGATTTACTCCAGCCAAATCGCCATCAATTGATGAGTGACCTTGAGATCACGATGGAATGGGCTTCGCGACGTGCCAAAGAGCAAGCATCAGGACAAGGTAATATCTTTGATTTCTTTGGCGAAAGTAGCAGTACAAAAACCTTTGATACAGCCCCAACGACAACTCGCGTTCAGGACTACTCTTCCCAAGAAAAACTGCGCCTCGAAAAGGAATTATTAGGCTTTTATATTTCTGATCACCCGCTTAGTGTGGTCAGTCGTTCGGCAAAATTAATGGCTCCAATTAATCTTTGCGATATTCCTGAGTCTTTAGAAACAAAGGTCGTGACTGCGATCGCCTTAATTCTGGATATCAAAGAAGTCGTCACCAAAAAAGGCGATCGCATGGCTATATTGCAACTCGAAGATTTAACAGGCAGTACTGAAGCCGTCGTTTTCCCCAAAACCTTTGATAAGGTCAAGCATCTCTTAGAAAAAGATAAACGCTTGATGGTCTGGGGCAAAATCGATCGCCGTGATGAGCAGACACAGCTAATCATTGATGATATGCAGCCGATTGAGTCAGTGCGGATGGTACGGGTTGAACTCACTCGCGAACAAGCCAGCGATCGACAGGTTTTGGAACAACTCAAAAAAGCATTAAATCCTAACCCCGTTTATAACAGCAATACCAGTAATAGCAATTCCAGCTATAGCAAATTCAATCATGGTAGAAATGAACCCGATACTTCTAACAAAATCCCTGTAATTGCTGCGATCGCCTATATGCCGAAGTTAGTGCGCTTAGGCAATCAGTTTTGGGTACAAGATGAAGAAATTGCGGTGAAAGCTTTACAGCAAGCAGGATTTAAGGCGACTTACGATGCACTAGTTACATAAAACCGCCTCTCTTTTACATTCCTAATTGTCGTCTGGCTTCAAATAAGCCGAGAGCTGCGCTCACGGATAGATTGAGACTACGAACCTTGGGATGTTCCATCGGAATGTTGACAGTGGGATTGTTGGCAATGATCGCTTCGGGTAAACCTTTTGACTCACTGCCAAATAGGAGCCAGTCACCATCTTGGTATTCAAATTCTCGAAAATTTTGTGAACCACGAGCGCTAAAACAGATCCACCGTCCCCCTTGTGAGGCTTCGCGCAAAGATTCGATATTTGGATGTACAGTCACGTTTACATATTCCCAGTAGTCTATGCCTGCGCGTTTAAGTTGGCGATCGCTAATTTCAAAGCCCAGAGGCTCGACTAGATGTAAATGAGTGTTTGTAGCGGCACAAGTACGAGCGATATTGCCAGTATTGGGCGGAATTTCTGGATAAATAAGGGCGACTTGTAGCATTAACTTTCAATTTAATAAGGAACCAATTTTTTGTGGCGCAGTGAAGCCGCACCACAAAAAATTGGTTCCTTATTTTACGACAAGTCCCTTAACTTTGAGTGCGCCCTTCGATATCTTCTAGGGTTTGTAAGACTAGACGCTTGGCTTGGAGTTTCCAGCCCCATTTTTGGAGTGCGATCGCAGCCCCAGTGCCAACAATGGTGGCAATAAAATCTAAGGGTTGCTCCATTGATATCCCCAAAAGTAAACCTAGCCCTGCAATACCCCAAAAAGGTAAAGAGACAGACTGACGATTTTTTTCGACTATTTGGCTAAGGCTATCGTCTGGCAATGCGGCAACTAGCTCAGCTTTTACTTGTTTTTGTTCAGCTTTGTTGAGGGATAGACCAATTTTTTGGCGTAGTTTTTCGATTTTGCGGGCGTTGGTGCTGTACTGCACTAACTCATCTTCCGCCAACATGATTAAGCGCTCTAACTTTGCCATTTAGTAAACTTAAATAAAATTAGATTGTATAACAATTGAAAGGTGTATCGCGCCTTTCAATTGTTATAAGTAGCTACGCACAATGAAAAAACCAGAACCAAAATCTGTACCGCCCGCGTAGCGGGCGGTACAGATTTTGCGGTTCTATATTTGATTGTGCGTAGCTACTTACCAAGATTGCACAGAAAATATTTGACAAGATGCAACATTCTTGTTGTATGATATAAATCTTGAAAAAAAGGGCGAGTGGCGGAATTGGTAGACGCATCAGACTCAAAATCTGACGACAGCAATGTCATGAGAGTTCGATTCTCTCTTTGCCCATAAAAACAAAAAAGGTTTCTCACGAAGTGAGAAACCTTTTTTTATAGGGAAAGTTTTTGTAAGACAGAGCTTGTGGAAACAATGTGGCGATCTAAGCCGAGGACTTTTGGCTCGATACCGATCGCTAAACCAATTAACTGCGGTAAGTGCAAAATTGGAATTCCTAGTTTTTGACCAATCACATTTTCGACTTCGGGTTGGCGCGAATCGAGATTGAGATGACAGAGAGGGCATGGCGTAACAATACAATCTGCTCCTGCGGCGATCGCAGCCGTGAGATGTCGCCCTGCCATTGAGAAAGATTCTTTGGGCGCATAGCTAGAAATTGGCCAGCCGCAACATTGGACGCGACCTTCGTAATAGACAGGAGTTGCACCGACAGTACGGAAGATATTTTCTAAAGATTCAGGTTTGAAAGGATCATCAAAGCGGGTGACTGTTTGCGATCGCAATAGGTAACAACCATAGAAAGCCGCACATTTAAGATTAGCTAGGGAACGAGTGACTTTAGCGGCGATATTTTCTAAGCCATAGTCGCGGATCAGAATCCAGAGTAAATGCAAAACTTCTGTAGAACCTTGAAAGTCATGTCCTTGAGTATTCAGCAGCGCATTTACTTCGTCTTTGCGAGTGGTATCTGCGCTTTTGAGTTTGTCATTCACACGTCCGAGTACGCCCTGACAGGTACTACATTGCGTCATCACCGTAAGATTTAATTCTTCGGCAAGAGAGATATTACGGGCATTGATCACATCCTCCATCAGTTCGTCGGTTTCCTTGAACGTGCCAGAACCGCAGCAGGTCGCCTTAGTCAATTCCACCAGTTCAATGCCCAGTGCTTTTGCGATCGCAGTTGTCGATGCATGTAGCTCTTTGCAAGCACCTTTGGCAACACATCCCGAATAATAGGCGTACTTCAATGTTGTAGTTTCTGTCATTGCTCTCGATCACAAAATCTTTCCCTTGTGCTTTCAATTATAGATAAGTAGCTAGACATAATTAAAAATATAAAGCCCAAAAATAGACGGCGCAACGCGCCGCCTATTTTTTATTTAAGCAGTGACTAGCTCAGGACGCTTGCTGTTGCGAATACCTTTGATTGCTTCAGCGTAATCTGGAGCATTAAATACTGCCGAACCAGCAACAATCGCATTAGCTCCAGCTTCGAGAACTTGCCAAGTGTTACTAGCTTTCAGACCACCATCAACCTCAATCCAAGGATCAAGTCCGCGATCGTCACACATTTGACGTAACTTCGCAATTTTAGGAATTACGTTAGGAATAAAGCTCTGACCACCAAAGCCGGGGTTGACACTCATGATCAACACCAAGTCGCAAAGATCGAGAACATACTCAATGAAGCTCAAAGGAGTCGAAGGATTGAGAGAAACACCAGCGAGTTTGCCGAGTTCCTTGATTTGGCAAAGATTGCGATGTAAATGTGGGCAAGCAGTATGCTCTGCGTGAACGGTGATGATATCTGCACCAGCCTTTGCGAAGTCAGCCACATATCTTTCTGGCTCAGTAATCATCAAATGCACATCTAAAATTT
>JAYUSC010000329.1:0-9452 GCA_043755885.1 Pseudanabaena sp.
GCGGGCTACGCCCGCCGCAACATTTTTGGGTTTTATTATTTCTTGTAAGTCCCTTATTTCCTGCATTGAATCAAATCATCAGCCTTAATAACTATCGCATTTTCTTCGTCTGGTATTCCTTCAATAGTTACAAAATAGTTGGGTGGCTGAGGTTCTGTAAGAATCACCTTGTTTCTGGATTGACTAAGAACTAATTTCACTATAGAAAGATCTCTGATCATCTCCTTAAGAATTGCGATATCAGACATTAATCTTCGCTCCAGATAATCGCTTCCTGAATCCTATTCATTGTGTCGATAGTAATGTCAAAATTACGCGCTTCAATCCCCATCTCTGAATCAATTTTTGCTGGTGTTAGTGTTTGACATTTTGTTTTTTTCTGATTGCCATCTAGTTTAATAAGTGTTTCTTCTGCAATATAAACCTTTATTTGGTCGGCAGAAACTAACTCTTCTGTTTTATATCCTTCTTGTTCTTGAATACGTTTGAGATGCGGTTTGTCGTGATTGAGCATGATCAGGGTATTTAATTCTTTAACAATATAGTCACTGTGAGTCGTGATAAAGACCTTAATCCCAAGATTAACTAGTCGCGCAAAAAGCCTAGCAACACGGCGCTGATTTTCAGGATGTAAGTTCAGTTCTGGCTCATCTACGATGAGCAAATCTCCTTTTTGTGCTTCATGTCTCAGGTAAAAACCGATATCAAGTAGGGAACGTACAGCACTAGAACTTTCATCAATAGAAAGCTTAACTTTTTTACCCTTCGGCACATAGTAAAGCTCGTCATTTGGCGTAATTGTGTATGCACCACCGATAATATCGGCAAAGTCATTTAACACATCAGGATGTTCTTGCAGGATAAAACTACTTTTTTTACTAATATCTTGAAAACGAAGCTCATTAATAAATTCCACATTTTTTTTGATTGGCAAAGCATAATCTTCGTAATCTTTTAAAAAGAGTTCAGCTCGATCAATCTTTTTTCCCGCTTTGCCGATTCCCTCTAATATTCTATGGCGGTCGAAATCTAATTCCTTGCGAAAAATTACTGCTCCAGTTCTTTCACTACTGGCGATAAAAGGGTTAGGAATAATCTGTGCAAAAACAATATATTTGATCGCATCAGCAATTAAATGATAAATAATTTCGTTAGGGATTTTTACTTGGTCTTTCTCGGCTAATAAAGTAATAAATAATTCTGTACTACCCTCCTTTTTAGTGAAGGAAAAAAGTTCTGCATTATTAGTAGTTCGCATTATTCGTTCAAATTTCTGATCTAAGTTGATATTTTCAATATCAAGGTCTATTTGAAATTTACTATCTACAAATCTTTCAGTGGAGGTGGCAAAAACATTAGCTAGCTGACGAGTGTAATCTTTGGATGCTTTAGCAATAATCTGCTTAGCATCCTCAATATACTGTTGGATATCAATTAAAGTTACGCCGTCAGCTAGTAATTGACTCAATTTATCAGCATCAATTTTGATTTCTAAAATCTCATGCCATGAGGATAAAAAGCCAAACAACGCATAGGTTGCATAGGTCTTACCAGAGTTGTTACTACCACAAATTATCGTTAAATCACCTAACTTAAACTCGGCTTGTTTTAAAGCTCCTAGATTTTTAACTTTAATTTTCATAGTCGTGTTTATCGGTTGCCTATTATTTTTAAGTATCAAGGCTTAGTTAAATGTAGGATGCGTTAGTAAAACGTAACGCATCAATTAGTTTCAATGGTGCGTTACGCGATCGCTAACGCACCCTACACGAAGGCTTTATTTGAGGATGGCGCTAAAATCGGCTAATTGGCGGCTGTAGTTGCGGATAATACCGAGCAGATTGAGGCGATTTTGACGGGTTTGGGGATCTTCTGCCATGACTAGGACATCATCAAAGAATTTGGCTAAGACGGGCGCGATCGCAATAATTCCTTGCATCAACTGCTGATCACTTGGTTGACTAGGTAAATCTGCGATCGCATTATACAAATCTCGCTCGGCTGGTTCGAGCAAGCTTTCAGGATTAATAACCGCCTTCACGTCAATCGTCACACTATCCAAATCACCCTGAACTGCGAGGCGAGAAGCTCTGACAATTGGTTCATAGATAGTGCTGAGTGTGGATTCTTCACGAGATTTTTGGAGGAAATGAGCGCGTTCTTTGATGCGAGTGAGATTGCTCAAGCCTTGCAAGGTATAGGTGAGATCTTCAGTACCTGAGACGGCATTAACCAGATCGTATTCAATACCCTGATCAGCCAAAATCGTCTCGTAGCGTTGCTTAAACCATTTATAGAGATTCTCAAGAACGGTTTCGGCAGGTTTTACTAGTAGATTCTTGTCGGCGTAAATTGCGATCGCAGCTTGTAATAACTTCGGCAGATCGAGGGCAAAACCGCTCTCCCAAGCAATCTGGACAACTCCAGCCGCAGCGCGGCGTAAGGCAAATGGGTCAGATGAACCTGTGGGGATAATCCCTAAGCCGAAAATGCCAACCAGAGTATCAATGCGATCGCTAATTGCCACAATCTTACCCGTCAAGGAAGTTGGCAATGAGTCACTCGCGCCGCGTGGCTGATAATGCTCACGAATACCTGTCGCTACAGCCAGAGGTTCCTCGCTAGAAAGGGCGTAGTAATAGCCCATTTGTCCTTGCAATTCAGGAAATTCCTTCACCATTTGGGTGACGAGATCGGCTTTAGCGAGTTGCGCTGTGCGATTGATCAATGTCTTGTCAGCTTCGGTGGTTTCTAAATTAGGAATAGATGCAATCACCGATTTTGCGATCGCGCGAATTCTGGCTACTTTTTCCGCAACCGAGCCAAGTTGGGCTTGAAAAGTAACTTTTTCTAAAAGTGGCAAGAAAGTTTCTAAATGCACAGCGCGATCGCTATCGTAGAAAAACTTGCCATCAGCGAGACGCGCCCTGATTACGCGACCATTTCCAGCCGAAATCAAACGCGATTTATTGGGGTCACCATTGGAAATCGTGATAAAGCGCGGTAATAATTGATCGGGATTTTTGAGCGAATGTACGGGAAAATAGCGCTGATGGCTGACCATTTCGGTCTTGATCACGGGCTGAGGCAGTTCTAAATATTCCCGTTCAAATTCACCAATTAAGGCTGTGGGAAATTCCACCAGATAAGTAACTTCTTCGAGTAAATCATCAGGAATTTCGGCTTTACCGCCAAATAATTCGACAATGCTATTAATTTGGGCGACGATATGCGTTTGACGCTCTTTACCATCTACAACCACAAAGGCTTCCCGTAAAGTCGCCACATAATCGATCGCAGTGTCAATAATTACCGATCGCGGATGCAAGACTCGATGCCCCTGACTAAGGCGATCGCTTTGGACGTTTTCTAATGCGATCGGTAAAATCTGAGAATTAAATAACGACACCAACCAACGGATCGGACGAGGAAACTTGAGATCGCCATTACCCCAACGCATCAAGCGCTTACCTTCGAGTCCCGTGATCCAAGTGGGAGCCAATTCTTGCAAAATATCCATCGTTGCGCGACCGATAATCTGCTGATTAGCAAATACAAACGCGCCTTTATCAGTTTCTTTAATGAAAATATCTTTAAGGTTTATCCCTTTTGACTTAGCAAAACCTAATAGGGCTTTGGTAGGCTCGCCCTGTGGGTCACCATTCACAAAAGCCGAACCGATCGCAGGGCCTTTAATCTCCAGACTGCGATCGCTTTGTTGTGTCGGCAAACCTTCTATTAAGACCGCCAAACGGCGAGGTGTACCATAAACACTGACCTTACTCGTAGTTAATTGGTGTTCATCTAAATTTTTGGGGATGCGCTCTTGCCATTGGCGCAAAGCATCAACAATAAAGCTAGCGGGTAGCTCTTCAGTACCAACTTCTAACAGAAAACTTGCCATAACCACGAGTTGAGGGACAATCTTCAGTTTAACGCTTTGACGTGTAAAAAACTAAAACTTAGATTAAGGTATGTCGGAGCGAGGCTTCACCGTAGCTTTCTGGGTTTTAATTTTATTGCATAGTCCACTTAGCATAAAATAGCAAGAGATTAACTTTTATTGAGCAGGGATATTTTAAGAGGCAAAACATGGGGCAAACACTCGAAGCTGTAGCGATTGACTATCACACAGAAAACTATCGCGAAGCCTACAGTCGAATCAATGCAATCGTCATTGAGGGCGAAGCTGAGGCTTACAGCAACTATCTCCAATTAGGGGAACTACTGCCCGAATCTACTGAAGATTTTACCAGACTTGCCAAAATGGAGGATAGCCACAAAAAAGGGTTTATCGCCTGTGGTAAAAACCTCAAGGTCACACCTGATATGGACTTTGCCGAAAAATTCTTTGCTGAACTGCATGGCAATTTTCAAAAAGCATTTGCCACAGGGGATATCGTCACTTGTCTGCTGATCCAATCACTGATCATCGAGTGCTTTGCGATCGCAGCCTACAACATCTATATCCCTGTCGCCGATGCTTTTGCTCGCAAGATCACCGAGCGCGTGGTCAAAGAAGAATACTTGCATCTTAACTTTGGTGAAGAATGGTTGCAAAATCATTTTGATGACTCCAAAGCAACCCTAGAGCAAGCCAATCGTCAAAATTTGCCCATTGTCTGGAAAATGCTCAACCAAGTTGAAGCCGATGCCAAAGTCCTTGGCATGGAAAAAGAAGCTTTGGTTGAAGACTTCATGATTCAATATGGCGAAAGCCTCGGTAAAATCGGCTTCAACACCCGCGACATTATGAGAATGTCAGCAATGGGTTTGGTCGCTGCTTAATTATTTGCTAAACGCGCCAATGGCGCGTTTAGCCCCTTTTTATTGATCACTGTAACTGGTAACTGCAATCGATGTTTGGTCTTATAGGGCATTTGACAAGTCTTGAACACGCTCAGTCTGTAGCAAGGGAATTAGGCTATCCCGAATACGCCGATCAAGGTTTGGAATTTTGGTGTAGCGCCCCGCCCCAAATCGTCGATCGCATTAAAGTTACGAGTGCCACAGGTCAGCAGATCGAAGGGCTATATGTAGAATCCTGCTTTTTACCTGAAATGTTAGCGGGTAGCAAAATTAAAACTGCCATTCGCAAGATCCTCAACGCGATGGCGCTTGCTCAAAAAAACGATGTTGATATCACGGCTTTAGGTGGATTTTCTTCGATTATTTTCGAGAACTTTAACCTCAGTCAGATGTCCAGCGTGCGAAATATTGAACTAGAATTTGACCGTTTCACCACAGGCAACACCCACACCGCCTATATTATTTGTCGTCAGATCGAAGAGGCAAGCCGTAAATTTGGCATTGATTTAGCCAAAGCCACCGTAACTGTCTGCGGCGCAACAGGTGACATCGGCAGTGCAGTTTGTCGTTGGCTAGATACACGTACCAACATCAAAGAATTATTGCTAGTTGCCCGAAATCGAGAACGCTTACAAGAATTGCAAGCCCAGATCGGACGCGGCAAGGTGATGGATATGGAGGAGGCTCTGCCGCAGTCAGATATTATCGTGTGGGTGGCGAGTATGGCGAAGGGTATGGCGATCGACCCAGCGACTCTCAAGCGTCCTTGCATTCTCATCGATGGTGGATATCCCAAAAATATGTCTACGCTGGTGCAAGAAGAAGGAATTCATGTAATTGACGGCGGCATCGTTGAGCATAGTCTCGATATTGACTGGAAAATCATGAAAATCGTGAATATGACTGCCCCAGCCCGTCAGCTTTTTGCCTGTTTTGCTGAAGCGATGCTCTTAGAATTTGAAGGTTGGCATACTAATTTCTCTTGGGGACGCAACCAAATCAGCCTTGAAAACATGGACAAAATTGGTGAAGTCTCGATCAAACACGGATTTAGACCGCTCGTTAATTAACCAAGAAAAAACGGCGCATCGCGTCGCTTTTTCTTGGTCGCGATGCAAGATCTAAAAGCGCTGTAAATTTGTAGGGTTTGCATAAATTTCAAATATGACTCAAAAGATTGCTTTTCTTGGTTTGGGCGTAATGGGTGGAGCCATGTCCGCCAACTTGGTTAAACGTGGTTATTCCGTGATTGGGTGGAATCGCACTAAAGATCGCCCTGCGATCGCAACATTTACAAGTGTCGGCGGCATATTAGTCGAAACCTTAGAAGATGCAGTCAGAGATGCCGATGTGGTTTTTTCCTGCTTAGGCGATGTCCCTGATGTGACTGAGGTACTCATCGGTGAGCATGGGGCAATGCACTTTGCTAGAGCCAATACTTTATTTATCGATACCAGCACCATCGGCAGTGATGCTGCAAAGATGATTGGGAATGCCTTAATGCATAACGGTTTGCGCTTTATGGATGCGCCAGTGTCGGGCGGCGATGTGGGCGCACGTAATGGCACATTAACTTTTATGGTCGGTGGAAGTCCCGAAGATTTGCAAGAGTGTTTATACCTATTTGAGGCGATGGGTAGCAATATTAAACATTGCGGGGCGATCGGGAGCGGTCAAGCCGTGAAGCTTTGCAATCAAACTCTAGTGTCAGTTTATATGCTGGCTCTTTGCGAAACGATGCAAATTGCGGAAAAAATGGGCGTTGATCCGCGATTGGTTGTCGATGTTTGTGGCAGTGGCGCGGCGGGGTCATGGGCTTTAAATAATTTGGGCATGAAAGTTGCCACGGGCGATTATCAAGCAGGTTTTGCGATTAAACACATGCTGAAGGATTTACGGCTCGTGAAAGAAATTAGCGATCGCCAAAATCTTGATTTTCCTGTAGATCTACCTGCGATCGCATTAGCCATGCAAAATTTCCAAAAAGTGAGTCAACTTGATGGCGGACAAGGTGCAGAGCAAGGTACACAGGCGATGATCCGCGCTTATCAATGAGGCTCTGCGTATTTTTAAAAGTAATGGCGGCGCTTTGCGCCGCCATTACTTTTGGGTTTCACATCGTAAATTGTTAAAAATCTAGCAAACTCTAGCAAGTATGCTTTGATACAATGCGAAGCTAACCCCGTAAAGATGCCTCCGCTCCTCCAGAAAAAATGCAACTGGCCCAAAGACTTCGTAATATTCAGCCTTCCTTAACTCTTGCGATCGACGCAAAAGCTAAGGCGATGAAGGCTAGTGGAATTGATATTTGTAGCTTTAGTGCTGGTGAACCAGACTTTGATACACCCGACCATATCAAGGCTGCTGCCAAACTCGCACTCGATCAAGGCAAGACTCGCTATACGGCCGCCTCAGGTATACCTGAGCTAAAACAAGCGATCGCAGCTAAACTCCTGCGCGACAATCAATTAACTTACAAGCCCGAACAAATCATCGTCACCAATGGTGGTAAGCACTCGCTGTACAACCTGATGATGGCGATCCTTGACGCGGGGGATGAAGTAATTATTCCTGTGCCGTTTTGGGTGAGCTATCCCGAAATGGTAAAGCTTGCTGAGGCGACACCACTATTTGTGATCACCACTGAAGAAACTGGCTATAAAATCACTCCTGAACAATTAGAAGCGGCGATCACACCAAAAACCAAGCTATTTGTTCTCAATTCGCCTTCTAATCCCACAGGTATGGTCTACTCGCCTGCGGAAATTAAAGCTCTAGCTGAAGTCCTCGACCGACATCCTCATGTTTACATCGTCTCCGATGAGATTTACGAAAAGATTCTCTACGATGGCGCAACGCATCTCAGTATCGCGGCGGTGAGTCAATCGATGTACGATCGCACTTTGATCAGTAGTGGTTTTGCCAAGGCTTACTCAATGACAGGTTGGCGGGTTGGCTATTTGGCTGGCGCACCCGACATCATCAAGGCTGCCACGCTGATTCAAGGACATAGCACCTCGAATATTTGCACTTTTGCCCAATATGGTGCGGTCACAGCGCTAAATGATTCGCAAGACTGCGTAGAAACAATGCGGAAAGCCTTTGCCGAACGCCGCGACGTAATGTATGACTTGTTAACTTCCATTAAAGGATTTACTTGTCCTAAACCCGATGGTGCATTCTATCTATTCCCTAGCATCAAAGCCTTTGGAATTCCTTCTCTAGAATTTTGTGACAAATTGCTAGAGGATCAGAAAGTTGCTGTAATTCCAGGGATTGCTTTTGGGCTAGACGATTGTATTCGTCTTTCCTATGCTACTGATTTAGGAACGATTCGCGAAGGTTGCGATCGCATTCGCAAGTTTGCAGAAAAGTTATAAAATTTTTAAATCACCGCCTATAGACGGTGATTTAAAACAAAAGAAATTCCATGGCAAAATTTTACGATCGCATTACGACCGAACTACAAACATTCATCGAAGCGCAACATATTTTCTTTGTGGCAAGCGCTCCCAATCATGGGCGCGTGAACCTGTCGCCAAAAGGAATGGATGCTCTTCGCGTAATTAGCGAATCCGAAATCGCCTATCTCGATCTCACGGGAAGCGGCAATGAAACTGCTGCTCATTTACTAGAAAATGGTCGAGTCACGATCATGCTCTGTAGCTTCACGGAGTCGCCCTTAATCTTGCGTCTCTATGGTCAAGGCGAACCAATCCGCCCCAGAGATACATTATGGCAAGAATATCTATCGCTATTTCCTGCGATCGCAGGTACTCGCCAAATCGTGCGCGTCAAAGTGGAATCTGTACAAACCTCTTGTGGTTTTGCAGTTCCTTTTTATGAATTTTCAGGCGATCGCCAAGTATTAAAAGAATGGGCGGAAAAGAAAGGCGAAGCGGGTGTCTCTGAATATTGGCAAAAAAACAATCAACAAAGCATCGATGGTTTGCCAACTAAACTCCTACCATAAAGATATAGAGCAAATCTTAATTAACAAGGTGCTTAAGCCCCTTGTCTGTCCACAAATTATTTCGGATTGCATATGAGTGTTCCAGACAAAATCTCTGAGTTAGTTGAGCGATTTCAGCAAAATGAATCTGAATATCGTTCAACAACCTATAATGAAACTCAAGCAAAAAATGATTTTATCGATCCATTTTTTGAAGCTTTAGGTTGGGATATTCGTAATAAGAAAAGATCGTCTGAGGCTTATCGAGAAGTTATTTACGAGTACAGCGTCAAAATCGGCGATACCCACAAAGCTCCAGACTACTGTTTTCGGATTGGCAAAGATCCCAAATTCTTTGTGGAAGCGAAAAAGCCTTCCGTCAATATTGCCCAAAATACTAAACCTGCTTTTCAACTCCGACGCTATGGATGGTCGGCAAGTTTACCAGTTAGCATTCTTACTGATTTTGAAGAGCTTGCTGTATATGACTGCCGCATTCAACCTAACGTTAAAGACAATCCGATAGTCGCCAGAATTTTATATTTTAAATATACTGAATATATTGATAAATGGGATGAAATAGTAGCTTTATTTCAGTCCTTTCGCGTAAAGAGGATGAGTAAAAGTACTTAGTTTAAACTCATAGAGAAATAAAACAAAGGCTGAGCGATGAGTCCCCAGATCAAAATCC
>JAYUSC010000330.1:0-9429 GCA_043755885.1 Pseudanabaena sp.
AGCCTACGCAAATTGCTGTGGGTAAACGGTAAACTATATCAAAGCTGAAATTTAGGTTGGATTTGTGAGATCTCAGATCGAGCGAGTCTTTTCCGAAGACTGGCTAAACTATTATATCGATCTCTTTTTGGAGCGAACTGACTGTGACTATTTACGTTGGAAATTTGTCTTATCAAGCTGCTAAAGATGACTTAACAAGCGTCTTTTCAGATTACGGCACGGTAAAGCGCGTGCAGTTGCCCACTGACCAAGAAACAGGTCGGGTTCGGGGCTTCGCCTTTGTGGACATGGAGGACGATGCTCAAGAAGAAGCGGCGATCGTGGCGCTGAACGAAGCTGAGTGGATGGGACGAACTCTTCGCGTTAATAAGGCTAAGCCTCGTGCTGAACGTAGTAACGATCGCCCTAGGGGTCGTGGTTACGAATAAGCTTATATTAATTGCAAAAATTACAAAAATCGCAAATTGCGAAGAATGGCTAAGCTGTTCTTCGCAGCTTGTAGTGGATATGTGAATATGATCAAATATGAGTAGATATATACGAGCTTTAAGGCTTTTTTGGTCAACTGCGATCGCAGCCGAACTCGAATATCGGATCAATTTTGCGATCGCAGCTTTGAGTAGTATTGGCAATTTTGTAGGAAGTTTGTTTGGGCTATTTTTGTTTTACCGCACTGGTTATACTTTTGCGGGTTGGCGATGGGAAGAAGCGATCGTTGTGCTTGGCATATTTACGATTCTTGAAGGATTTTCCAGCACCTTTCTTGCGCCGAACTTAAGCAAAATTGTCGATCATGTCCAGAAAGGAACATTAGATTTTGTGCTTTTAAAACCGATCAGTAGCCAGTTTTGGCTATCGGCAAGGGCGATCTCACCTTGGGGATTTCCTAATTTAATTTTTGGGGTCGGTATCTTGATCTATGCAGGTAACAAACTGGGATTAAGTTTGAGCAATTATCTTTGGGGCTTAATCCCCCTCACTTTTGGCTGCATTAGCCTTTACAGCATTTGGTTCATGCTCGGCGCAACTAGCATCTGGTTTGTAAAAATTTATAACGTTACCGAAGTTTTACGCGGCTTAATGGAGGCAGGACGCTACCCAATGGCAGCCTATCCCGCCTCTTACCGTTTCTTTTTTACCTTTGTTGTCCCGATCGCCTTTTTGACCACAGTTCCCGCCGAGACGCTTTTGGGACGTGGCGAAGCTGGTTGGATCATCGGTTCGATGTTTTTAGCGATCGGTTTACTCTATGCCTCAAATCGATTTTGGCGATTTGCATTGAGGTTTTACACAAGTGCATCCAGCTAAGTTAAGAGGCACGCGAAGCGTACCTCTTAACTTTATTGGTTTCAATTTTGATATGCTAATTAACAACTGACTGCAAATTTATAAAGAACTATGCCTAGATCGCAACGTAATGACAACTTCGTCGATCAAACTTTTACGGTTATTGCCGACACGATTTTAAAGCTCTTTCCTGCTAGTCAGAGAGAAAAAGAAGCCTTTGCTTACTATCGTGACGGGATGTCGGCTCAAGGCGATGGCGAATATGCCGAAGCATTAGCTAACTACGAAGAAGCTCTAAAACTTGAGGAAAATTCCTACGATCGCAGCTACGTGTATTACAACATGGGCTTAATTCATGCCAGCAACGGCGATCATGATAAGGCGTTAGAGTTTTATGAACAGGCGATCGATCTCAATCCTCGGATGCCGCAGGCTCTCAATAATGTGGCGGTGATTCATCACCATAAAGGTGAAAATGCCCAAGATGAAGAACAAGCCGAAGAATATTTCAACATTGCCGCCGACCATTGGGTCAGAGCGATTCGCCTTGCGCCGAACAACTACATTGAGGCTCAAAACTGGCTGAAAACTACTGGTAGAGCTGATATCAATTTGTTCTTCTAGAATTTTTAGAACAAAAAATTAACTCTTTATTAAATCGCAGAAGCCTTATTTGCTTACATTTATATAAAAATCATGATTGACAGAGAGCAAGTTCGCCACGTCGCCCATTTGGGGCGTTTACAATTAACTGAAGCTGAAGAAGTTTCTTTTACGAAGCAACTAGATGGCATCTTGGACTACTTCCAACAGCTAAATGAACTAGATCATTTGCTAGAAGGTGTTGAGCCGACAACTAGAGCCGTTAATACGATCAATATTACCCGACCCGACATATTGCAACCCTTTAGCGATCGCGAGGTTTTACTTAACTGTGCGCCCGATCGCGAAGAAGACTTTTTCCGTGTACCACAAATTATGGGTTAGACACCTATGGATAACTCGGACAACCTCGATTCATCTGCGCCAAGTTTCAAAATCCTCTTAGCTGAAGATAACCCAGTCAACCAAAAAGTCGCCAAACGGGTGTTAACGCACTTGGGCTACCAAGCCGATATAGTGAATAACGGTGTAGAAGCAATCAAAGCGATCGCCGAAAAATCCTATGATCTGATCTTGATGGATATTCAGATGCCTGAAATGGATGGCTTAGAAACCACCAGATATATTCGCAAGCAAGAGTTGGAATCACAACTACCGCCAATTGCGATCGTGGCGATGACGGCAAATGCTACCGATGATGATCAAAATGTCTGTCGTGATGCAGGTATGAGTGATTACATCAGTAAACCAATTCAGCTTGATAAACTCAAAAATATGTTGCAGCGATATGAATCGCTGAAAACAAAAAATAGAGGCTGTGCAAAGCACAGCCTCTAAAAAAAGAGAGGGTGCTTCGCACCCTCTCTTTTTTTGTTTAAGCAACTTCTGCGACTTCTGTAACTTCTACAGCAGCTACAGGTGCATAAACGCTAATTTTCTTACGGGTTTTGCCAAAGCGCTCAAAAGTGACAACGCCATCAACGGTTGCGTACAACGTGTCATCGCTACCACGACCAACGTTATTGCCTGGGTGAAACTTTGTGCCGCGTTGACGAACTAGGATGCTACCAGCCTTAACGACTTGACCGCCATAACGCTTTACGCCGAGGCGTTTGGCATTAGAGTCACGTCCGTTTCTTGTACTACCTGTACCCTTCTTATGTGCCATTTGTTTTGTATCCTCTAAAAAGTGCTAATCAAAAAAGGTAGTCCTATTTAGCCCTACCCAAAAAAACAAATCAAGCAAGTGTCGCATAGCGACATTTGCTTGATTTGTTTTAAGCAGCCAGACCGCTTAGGTTAATTGCTTCAACCATGATCCGAGTCATCGGTTGACGGTGACCGTTCTTTCTGCGAGTTTTCTTCTTAGGGCGCATTTTGTAAACGATTACTTTTTTCGCCTTATGATGGCGCATTACAGTAACTTCTACGCTGGCGCTATCAACTAGAGGCTGACCAATGGAAATGTCACCATCCATATTCACAAAGAAAACTTTGTCAATGGTCAATTTGCTGTCTTCTTCGGCTTCAAGTAGCTCAACGTCATAAAATCTGCCGACTTCGACGCGATATTGCTTACCGCCTGTTTCAATGATTGCGTAACTCATGGTTTTTAAATATTCAGTAGATGCCGTACAGGTATTGGGAAATTAGTTTTACCTTGTTTCACCAATTTTTTTAACAACCCGATCCGAGCATGAAAGATCGTGCGATCTACAACTATACATGAAAGTTTGCAATAAATTTCTGTTTAGCAAAAATTTATGCCTCGTTACACGCGCCCTCAGGTTACTGAATCTCGAAACATGCGATCGCAAAAAAATTCGAGTTGCTTCACCTTTATCCCCAATAGTGCAGCACTAGTGCTATTGCGAACCACTCTTGGTCAAATCACGCGGTCGTTACCGCCATCAATGGGAACTTGAGCCGCAGTCGTACAAGCAAACAACGCACCACACATCTCGGCTGCGAGTTCGGCAACATGGCGGCTAGTGACTTCCACTTTGAGCAAGTTATTAGTTTTATATTCCTCAACCGTTAATCCATAATGCTGAGCGCGAGAAGTTAATACTTCCTCTGTCCAAATACCAGTATCAAAGACGGCATTGGGATGCAAGGTATTGATGCGAATGCGATCGCAACTCCATTCTAGAGCCGCCACCCGCATCAGTTGCGTTAACGCTGCTTTTGATGCAGAATAAGCCGCCGCCGCAGGCCCAGGGGCTGGGACATTTTTAGAGCCGATCGCCACGACTCGACCACCATTGGGCGCAAGTTTCAGCAATGGATAACATTCTCGCATCAGGATCAAATTTGCATCGAGATTGATATGCATTACCTTTTGCCATGTGGCGGTGTCGAGGTTCTCAATCCGACAGCCAGAGGGGAAAATCCCTGCATTGAGAATAAGCATATCTAAACCGCCAAAAGCTTTTACAGCTTGGTCGAGTGATTTTGCGATCGCAGTTTCATCACTGACATCGCAAGTAACACCCACAAAATCGGGGCGATCGTAAAGCTGCTCAATCTCAGGATTAATATCTAAACCGACGACGGCTGCGCCGCGTTTTAATAAAGAATCAACGCAAGCTTTGCCGATGCCTGATGCCGCACCCGTAACTAGGGCGATTTCGCCAGTAAAAGCAGGAGCGGAACCACCTTTTTTAAGTTTCGCTTGTTCTAATTCCCAATATTCCACCGCGAAAATATCGCTAGCGGGTAATGCTTGATAGCCACCCAAAAGTTGCGATCGCTGGATGATTTCTAGCGTATGTTCATAGATATCAGCCACGATCGCCGCATCTTTTGCGGATTTGCCAACTGTGACTAGCCCTAATTTGCGATCGAGGATTACACGGGGTGCAGCGTCAAGAATCGTCACAGGTTGCGCGGATTTAGCAGACTCTTCCGCAAAATAAACGCGATAGGCTTCCGCGTAAGCATTTAGATCTCGACCAACTAAAGGTAAGCGCTTAGTCCGAATCACATGATCAGGAGTCGCACAGCCCTGCTGCGAAATGATATTTACATCTTTTCTTTGAGCAAAGGCTAAACTTTTCTCGTCGGTATGGGAACTGAGAACTACCGGAAACTCTGCAACTTGAGAAACTTCAGAGCGGAGTTTGGCGATTTCTAATCTTGCCTCGCTTTCTCTAATTAGAGAAGCTGGTGGCGAGATTTCCCAAGCACTGCGATTCTGTAAATAAACTTCAGCGCGATCAACTAACGCAATCATCCGCTCGTAGGATTCATGAGCCGTTGCCCCGAAAGAGAAAATACCGTGATTCATTAACACCATGCCAATTGTGCGATCGCAATTTTCGGCGGCAAACTTCTCAGCACAGACTCGCGCAAGGTCAAACCCTGGCATCACGTAGGGAATAATCACCACGTCATCGCCATATATTTCTTGAATTCTCTCCCATCCATTCGCCGTATTCGTCACCGAAATCACCGCATCAGCATGGGTATGATCGACAAACTTGTAGGGCAAACTAGCATGTAAAATCGTCTCGACCGAAGGCGCTGGCGCACTGGCTCTAGTCATCTGCGTTTTCAGTTCATTCACCATTTGTGAATCAGAGAGAACTTGCAACTTGGCTAATTTCAACAAATGCGCCATGCGGACAGGAGCAAAACCTGCCTCTGCGATCGTTTCTAAATCCCAACCGCTACCTTTAACATAGAGAATCTCTTCTTCTTCCCCAACAAGATTTTTCTCACAGATTTTAACAGAAGTATTACCACCGCCATGCAGCACCAATGTGCGATCGCGTCCCAGTAGCTGCGATGTATATACTCTTAAGCCTAGATCGCCTTTATATTCCGCAGCCTCGCGATCGTCCCACAAACTTTTCACTGTTACCTCAAATTATGAATGTAAGGTGGGCATTGCCCACCTATTTTAAATTAATTGCGGTGTACCCTACGTTAGATAGCAACAATGCACTCGATTTCTACGCGCACATCAAGGGGCAATTTGGCGACTTGAATTGACGAACGCGCAGGATAGGGAGCAGTGAAATATTTGCCATAGATTGCATTCATGGCGGCGAAGTCTGCCATGTCTACTAGGAAGACTGTGGTTTTGACGACATTGGCAAAATCTGCACCTGCTTCAGCGAGAACAGCTTGGATATTTTTGAGAACCTGCTCGGTTTGTTCCTCGATAGTGGTCGCAACGACTTTACCGATCGCAGGATCGATCGCAATTTGTCCCGCCATGAAAACTAACTTGCTAGTGGCGGGAACTGCGATCGCCTGATTATATGGACCAACAGGAGCAGGAGCTTTGTCGGTCAGGATTACTTCTTTTTGAGTCATGCTTGATAGATTTTTGTGATTAGTCTAGTCTTAAGTATAAATTTTTTTGGCGATCGCACGATAAATATGAGTTATGAGGCAGTTTTGCGTAAGTCCTATTAAATCAATCGCAGAAACTTTTTCTTGCCAACTTGTAAGACCTTGCCAGTGAGTTCTTCAACACCTACAAAAGTGCGATCGCCTAATTTTTCACCATCGAGTTTGACCGCACCATTTTTAATTTGGCTTTGAGCTTCGCTGTTGCTTTTGCATAATCCAGAAGCTTTAACTAGATAATGCAATGGTGCAGGAAAATTAATCTGACCCAGATCAAATTCAGGAATATCGCCCAGATTAGTAGTATTGCCTGCGAGGACAATTTGTTCGGCATCATGTTGGGCTTGCAGCGCCACTTCAGGACTGTGGTACTGCCCGACGATCGCTAGGGCAAGTTGTTTTTGTTTGTCGCGAGGATTTGTTGGCAAAGTCGCGAGGTCAATATCAGTAAGCAACTCAAAGTATTTATCGACAAGGGCATCAGGCACTTTTTCCAGCTTGGAATACATACTCAATGGCTCGTCAGTCAGTCCGACATAGTTACCCAGAGATTTAGACATTTTCTGCACACCATCTAAGCCGACAAGTAAGGGTAGCAATAGTCCAAACTGCGCTGGCTTGTTTTGACGATTTTTGTCTTTGAGTTGCAGGTCACGCCCGACCAGAATATTAAATTTTTGATCAGTGCCACCTAGCTCTACATCTGAGTCGATCGCTACCGAGTCATAGCCCTGCAAGAGTGGATAGAGAAATTCATGCAAGTAGATGGGCGTTCCTTTTTCATAGCGATCGCTAAAGCCTTCTTTGGCAAGCATCTGCCCAACGGTCATGCTCGCTTGCAAATTAATAATTTGTTGTAAATCAAGTTTGTTGAGCCATTCACCATTTCGACGCAACTCGAAGCGATCGCTAGAAAAGTCGAGAATTTTTTGGGCTTGCTCTAAATAAGTGTCGGCATTGTAGGTAACTTCTTCAACAGTCAGTCTTGGACGCGCTTCTGAGCGCCCTGTGGGGTCACCGATCTGGGCGGTGAAGTCACCAATAATCAAGACAGCTTTATGTCCTGCATCTTGGAATTGACGCAGTTTCCGCAGCGCCACCGTGTGACCTAGGTGCAAGTCGGGACGAGTGGGATCGATGCCGAGTTTGATCCGAAGAGGGCGATCGCTCTTTTGAATGCGATCGCGCAAGTTGTCAGTTTCGCTATCTGGAAATATTTCGACAACGCCGCGTTCGAGTAGGGTTGATAGATTGGTTGGGTTTGAGCTTTGAGACATTCTAAAAAAGTTACTTGTTTTTTGCTAACTGTAGTGCTGTGCGATCGAAAATCAACCTATTGTATCAAACTGGCGAGAATGTAATTGAGCATAACGTCCTGCTTTTTGGAGAAGCTCGTCATGCGTTCCCGATTCGACAATTTGACCTTGCTCTAAAACGATAATGCGATCGCTATTTCTGATGGTCGCTAAGCGGTGAGCAATAATAAATGTCGTGCGTCCTTGCATTAGGCGTTGTAGAGCCTCTTGGACGAGGCTTTCAGACTCAGTGTCAAGAGCAGAAGTTGCTTCATCAAGAATCAGAATTTTGGGATTGTGGAGGACTGCTCTAGCGATGGAAATACGTTGGCGCTGACCACCTGATAGATTCACACCACGCTCACCTACCCAAGTATCATAACCTTGGGGAAGTTCCATAATAAAGTTATGGGCATTAGCGATTCGTGCAGCATTCTCAACTGCTTCGGTGTCGTAATCCTTCTGCCCAAAGGCAATATTAGAAGCAACAGTTCCCGAAAAGAGAATGTTCTCTTGCGGCACGAGCGCTAATTGTTGACGCAGGCTCTTGATTTGGACATCGCGAATATCGTAGCCGTCGATCAAGATTTTGCCATGCTTGACATCATGGAATCGCATTAGCAGATTCATTAAGGTGGATTTACCTGCGCCTGACATACCGACGAGGGCGATCGCTTCACCTTTGTTAGCAACTAGGTTAATATCCGTCAGAACAGAGCGATCGCTTTGATAATGGAAGCCGACATTGATATATTCGACTTTGCCTGTGACTTCAGGCAGTGCGATCGCATTCGGCTTTTCGGTAACCACAGGTTTAATCTTGAAAATCTCGAAAATGCGATCAACTGAAGCTTCGGCTTGTTTGATTTCGTTATAGCTACCCGTGGTATTTGCGATCGGATCAATCAAGAGGGCAACCCCTGCACCAAAAGCCACAAACTGCTCAGGAAGCAACCATTTATTAGAAATCAGCCAAGCACCAAGCAGAAACAGAAAGCAAATCCCTGCGGCTTCTAAAAACCCAATTACAGGATATTGAATGGCGCGAACGCGATCGGCGGCATATTTGCGGCGGCTATTTTGTTCGGATTCTTCTTTGAAACGCTCAATTTCATAGGATTCTGTGGCAAAGGCGCGAACTAACCGAATCCCGCTAAAAATCTCGGACAGTAACGAGGCTAAGTTAGAAACTTGATCTTGGCTACGCCGACTGAGCCTCAACATGCGATCGCCAAACCATGCAATTAATATAGCAATCAAAGGCGCAACGGCTAGAGTCGTCAACGTTAAGATCCAGTTCAAATAGATCATGTACGCCAGTATGAAAATCAATTGCAATACTGACGGAATGAATTGATGAAAAAACTTGCCGACTACCTCGCCAATGCGATCGATATCTTCGGTTAGGCGATAGGACAAATCGCCAGTACGCGACTCGGCGAAATAGTCAAGATCGAGGGTTTGCAAATGGGAGTAGACATCAACGCGCAAATCTTTAGCGGCATTCAGAGCTGCTTGTGACATCATGGAGTCCTGTCCATACTGCGCTAATCCCCGAAATACAAACATAACTACGGTAAAAGCAGCTATTTGCAAAATGGCAGTGACATCACCCTTGCCAAGTGCTTGGGCAACCCGTCCTAGTAGTTCAGCTAGGAGAGGCATTGTGCCGATAAAGACTAGCGTACATAAAAATGCTTTGGCGATGAGAAAACGCTGGGGATAGACGTAGTCTCGCATCTGCCAATAGGAAGAGCGTTTTGAAGATTTCCCAGAAAATTTTATTTCCAAACTCGTAGCTCAAATGTTTGCAATTCACCAAAGATTAGTTTCTCACCTTATCGCGATCGCCATTAAATTTTTATTGTATTATTTTTATGAAGAT